>CAYMQR010000337.1:0-6019 GCA_964392195.1 uncultured bacterium
ACCGGGATCGCTCGGCTGGCGGGCCGCGCTCCGTCGCGGCCGCTCCCTCAGCCGATCTTGGGGACGATCTGGATGACGGTGCGGCGGGTGGGGGTGGGGCAGATCTCGCCGACCGGGGTCTCGTCGCCGCGCTCGGGACCGGGGTCGATCACCACGGTCTGGCTTCCGCTGGCGCTGGTGCCCACCTTGTCGGCGGGCACTGCGCGGACCTCCCAGATCTCGTCGACGCACTTCGACGTGACGGGCTTGGCGCCCTTGGCGGTCTCGGCGGTGGCGGCGTGCGCGGTGCCCAGCGCGGTGGAGGCCGCGAGCGCGCCGGCGACGACGAGGGCGCGGGTGATCGAGGTGTTCGGCATGGCGAGCCTCGGCGGGGGATTCGGGTACGTCCGAAGGTGAGAATCGGCGCGGCTTGGACGGATGTCCACCGAGCGGGATTCGATTCCGCGCGCCGCGACGTCGCGCGCGTGTTCTTCGGTCCCGCGAGGGGCCGGGCCGTTACGTCACGGGTCGGAGGGACGGCCTCCCGGCCGTCCGCACCGGGATGGCGGCGCCTCAGGTCTGGAGCGGCAGCCCGAGCCCGCGGCGGGCGATGATGTTCTTCTGGATCTCGGAGGTGCCGCCGCCGATGGTGTTGACGACGGTGTAGCGGTACGAGCGCTCGAAGCGGCCGTCCATCGGCGCACCCTCGTTGCCGCGCTTGAGCAGCCCCGAGACTCCCATCAGCTCCATCGCGTGGTTGGCGATCCGCTGGTCGAGCTCGTTCACGTACACCTTGTACATGGACGATTCCACGGTGGGCACGCGGCCCTTGAGCGCCTCGCTGACCACGCGGCGCTGCATCATCCGCGCGACCTCGAGCTGGGTCACCACCTGCGCGATCGCGTGGCGGACCTGAGGCTGGTCGCGCAGCGGCTCGCCGTCGCGCTCGGCCTTCATGACCCACTTGCAGAGCGTGTCGACCTTCATCTCCATGGCGCCGATCGGCATCATGCCGAAGCGCTCGAGGTCGAGCGCCTCGCAGATGTAGGTCCAGCCCTTGTTGAGCTCGCCGACCACGAAGTCGTCGCCGACCCACACGTCGTCGATGAAGACCTCGTTGGTGCGCTCGTCGCCGATCGTCCAGGTGGCCTGCAGCGTGATCCCCGGGTGGCGCATCTCCACCAGGAAGAGCGAGATGCCCTTGTGCTTGGGCGCCTCGGGATCGGTGCGCGCCCCCACCCAGTACCAGTCGGCGAAGTGGCCGGAGGTCGTCCAGATCTTGCGGCCGTTCAAGCGCCAGCCGTCGCCGTCGCGGGTGGCCTTGAGCTGCATCGCGGCGGCGTCCGAGCCCGCCTGCGGCTCGCTGTAGCCGATCGCGAACTCGATCTCGCCGCGCGCGATCCGCGGCAGGAAGTACTCCTTCAGCTTGGCGTTGCCGTGGCGGATGATCGTCTTGCCGATCGTGCCGACGCCCTTGCCGGGCTGCGGCGCGCCGACGCGCGCGAGGCGCTCGGTGAGCAGGAACTCGTACATCCCGCTCAATTCCTTCCCGCCGTACTCCTTGGGCCACGACATGCCGAGCCAGCCCTTCTCGGCGAGCTTGCGCATGAAGGCGCGCTTGGGCGGCGTGTCGACGACCTGCGAGAGCTGCTCGGGCATCGGGTCCATGACCTCGGGGTCCCAGTTGTCGCAGATGAACTGGTCGACCTCGGCCACGAAGGCCTTGAGCTCGTCGGAAAGCTCGAATTCCATCGATTCACCTCACACGAGTGTCCAGCTGGGAAGGCGCGTGCCGGCCTGGTCGTGATAGCGCACCGCCACGCGGCGGCCGATCGCGACACCCTCGGCGGCGCCGTCGGTCTTGAGCATCGCGCCACCGCCGTCGACGAGGTAGCCGAGCAGCCTGACACCCTCGTCGAGCTCGACCAGCAGCACCACGAACGGCACCTTGTCGGCGTAGGCGGGTAGCGTCGGTGGCCGCATCACCACCCACGACGCCACGCGGCCGTCGCCGCTCACGCGGGTCCAGGTGGGGCCGGGCGTCTGGCAGCGCGAGCAGATCGGGCGCGGCTGCCAGAGCCAGCTCTGGCACGCGCCGCAGCGCTGGATCAGCAATTCGCCGCGCGCCACACCGTCCCAGAACGGCTGGGTGTCGGCGTCGGCGACCGGCACGGGGAACGCGGTCTTGGGGTCGAAGCTCGCGTCGCTCACGGCGTCACCACGGATCCTTCGAGTTGACGAGCGCCCCGGTCGGCACGACGTTGCCGCTCGTGACCAGCACGTTGCGCACCGCGGCGGCCTGCGACGTGGAGGTGCCCCGCACCTGGCGCACGCCCTCGACGAGCAGGTTGAAGCCGTGGACGTAGGCCTCCGAGATGCCGCCGCCGCTGGTGTTGTAGGGCGGGTTCTTGCCCCCGGCCATGTAGGCAGGCGACTCGCCCTCGCCGCAGAAGCCGAACTCCTCGAAGGCGATCGGGATCTGCGGCGTGAAGGCGTCGTAGAACTGGCACACGTCGATGTCGCGTGGCGTGAGGCCGGTGCTCTTCCAGAGCTCGGGGGCGACCCACGCGTTCGGAGTCTTTCCGAGCACCTCGTCGTAGAAGAACGTCATCGCCGTCATCTGCGGGCCCGAGCCCATCGCGAAGCCGTGAACGTAGACCGGCTTCACGCCGAGGTCCCGCGCGCGCTCGGCGCTGGTCAGCACCATCGCCAGGGCGCCGTCGGTCTCGAGGCAGCAGTCGAAGAGCCTGAGCGGGTCGCAGATCATGCGCGCCGCCAGGTAGTCGTCCATCGTCATCGGCTTCTGCATCAGTGCCGCCGGGTTGCGCCGCGCGTGCTCGCGCTGGGTGACCGCGACCCGCCCGAGCACCTCGGGAGTCCAGCCGTACTTCTCGATCCACAGGCGGGTGTGGAACGCCATGCCGTCGACCGGGCGCGCCACGTGGTACGGCCGCTCGAACTGGTCCTGACCGGTCGCCATGTACTGCTGCGACCACGGCCGCGCTGTTGAGCCGCGGTTCCGCGCCCGCCACGTGACCACGACGTCGGCGAGGTGGTTCTCGATGGCGAGGGCGGCGTGGGCGACGGTCGGGCAGCCGGCGCCGCCGCCGTAGTCGACCTCGCCGAACGCGCGCAGGTTGGGCACGCCGAGGATGCGCGCCATCTCCATCTCGGTGGTGCCTTCCCACACGTAGCGGAACATGCCGTCGACGTCGCGCACCGTGAGGCCCGCGTCGGCGAGGGCGCCGAGGATGGCGAGGCCACCGGAGTGGCGCTCGGTCATGCCGATGTTCTTCGAGAACGGCAGGGCGTGGATGCCGACCACGCACGCCTGGCGGTGCTTCGCGACACGGACGGGAGCCGCCAAGAGGGTGCCTCCAGCCGCCGCGAGCTCTCGCTCGCGGCGCGGCGCGCGACGCGGGAAGTGCCTTGTTTTCCCGCTTGAAACGAGGTGGACGCGCAAGATAGAACGTGTTTCACTTCGAATCAACCGCGGTGCCCGGGACGAGGCCGCGGGCACGTCGCGCGCGTCCCCGGCGGCGCGCGATCCGGCGCGCATCGAACCACCCTCCGATCGTTCCAGGGATCACTCGACATGGCTCAGCTCAAGGCGGGAACGCGGCTCAAGAGCGCGGTGTGCACGACCGAGGTGATGGTCATCGCGGCACCCAAGGACGACGTCTCGATCACCTGCGGCGGCGCGCCGCTGCTCGGCATGGCCGAGGCCAAGCCCGAGGGCGGCGCGGTGGCGGCGGACGCGAACGGCGGCACGCTGCTCGGCAAGCGCTACGTGAACGCGGCCGGCGACCTCGAGCTCCTCTGCACCAAGGCGGGCGCGGGCGCCCTCGCCGCCAACGGCGCGGCGCTCGGCCTCAAGGAGGCCAAGGCGCTGCCGTCGTCCGACTGACGCGCTTGTTCGAGGGGACCGCGCGATGAACCTGATGATGCTCCTCGAGATGGCCGCGTCCGGGTTCGGCGACCGGGTGGCGGTCACCAACGGCGCGGTCTCGCTCACCTACCAGCAGCTCTTCGACGCCGCCGGCAGCGCCGCGCGCGTGGTGCGGGCGAGCGGCGCCGAGCGGGTCGCGGTCCTCGACGTGTCGAGCCTGGCGATCCCGGTGGGCCTCTTCGCCAGCTCGTGGGCGGGGCGGCCGTTCGTGCCCCTCAACTACCGCCTCACCGCCGAGGAGGTCGAGAAGCTCCTCGAGCGCATCGCGCCGTCCTACCTGGTGACGGAGGCGGGGCGGGTGGCGTCGCTGGCGCACGTGCCGAACACCGCGGTGGTCACGCGCGAGGCGTTCCTCGACGCCGCGACCACCGGCACCGCGGGCGAGCCCGACTGGAGCGCGGACGCCGACGACATCGCCATCCTGCTCTTCACCAGCGGCACCACCGGCGCCCCCAAGGCGGCGGTGCTGCGCCAGAAGCACCTGGTCTCGTACATCTTCGGCTCGGTCGAGTTCGGCGCGGCCGGCGAGGACGAGGCCACGCTGGTGAGCGTGCCGCCCTACCACATCGCCGGCATCGCCGCGATCGCGAGCTCGGTGTATTCGGGGCGGCGCATCGTCCAGCTCCCCACCTTCAGCGCCGAGAGCTGGCTCGAGGCCGCGCGCCGCGAGAAGGTCACCCACGCGTTCGTGGTGCCCACGATGCTCGCGCGCATCGTCGATCTCCTCGGCGACGCCAGCAGCGCCGAGCTGCCGAGCCTGAAGGCGCTCGCTTACGGCGGCGGCAAGATGCCGCAGTCGGTGATCGAGAAGGCGCTGCGGCTCTTCCCGGGCGCCGACTTCACCAACGCCTACGGCCTCACCGAGACCAGCTCCACCATCGCCGTGCTCGGCCCCGAGGACCACCGCGCGGCGATCGCCAGCGACGACCCCGCGGTGCGCCACCGGCTGATCTCGGTGGGCCGCCCGCTGCCGAGCGTCGAGGTGCAGATCCGCGACGAGAACGGCGCGGTTCTCGGGCCGAACCAGCGCGGCGAGGTGTACGTGAGCGGCGAGCAGGTGTCCGGCGAGTACCTCGGCCGCGGCAGCTCGGTGGGCTCCGACGGTTTCTTCCCGACCCGCGACGGCGGCTCGATGGACGACGCCGGCTACCTCTTCCTCGAGGGGCGCATCGACGACATCATCGTGCGCGGCGGCGAGAACATGTCGCCCGGCGAGATCGAGGACGTGCTCCTCGAGCACGAGGCGATCGCCGACTGCGCGGTGGTGGGCGTGCCGAGCGAGCAGTGGGGCGAGGCGGTCGCGGCGGTGGTCGTGACCAAGCCCGGCAAGGCGGCGTCGATCGAGGACCTGCAGGCGTGGGTCAAGAAGCACCTGCGCTCGTCGCGCACTCCCGAGCGCATCGAGTTCTGGGAGTCGCTCCCCTACAACGAGACCGGCAAGCTCTTGCGGCGCCAGGTGCGCGCCCAGCTCGCGGGCGGCTGAGCGCCGCGGATCATCGGTGATGCGCTCGAGCTCGGCCGCGCGCGCATCGCTGGGACGGACGGACATGGTGGTGGACCCGGCGCGCGAGACGCTGCTCACGCCCGCGCAGGCGCTCGCCGCGCTGACCGCGCCCGACGTCGCCGAGCGCTGGTCGCCGCTGGTGGGAGCGCCGTTCCTGGCGGTGGACCTGCGTGGCGGAAGCGTCGGGGTGGACAGCACCGAGGGCGCGCAGGCGCTGGCGGTGCTCGCCGCGCTGCCGTTCGCGGCGCTCGGCCTGGTGACGCCCGGCGCCGTGGCGACGGATCCTCTCCGCGCCGCGCTCGACGTCGTGGTCGAGAGCCAGGTGGACCTCGAGACGCTCGCGGCCGTGATCGGCGCCGCGCCGGTCGCGGCGATGACGCTGGTGCAGGTGCTGCGCCTCGGCGAGCGCCTCGCCGTGGCCGACGCGCTGCTCCTCGAGTCGCTCGCCTACGGCACGCTCCTCGAGGGCCCCGAGTACCGGCGCTGGCTCACGAGCCGCGGCCGCCGCCCGCCCTTCATGGTGAATCCCGAGCCCGCCGTGCTCGTCTCACGCAGCGAGGCGCGCCTCGACCTGGTCCTCAACCGTC
>CAYMQR010000338.1:0-6007 GCA_964392195.1 uncultured bacterium
ATCGGCGATGTAACGCCGGTGCGTATCGCCGGTCGCGCGGCGCGCGACCCTCCGCACGGGCGGGGGGGCTGGAACAGCCCCCCCGGGAAAGCTAGACCCGGGGCAGCCAGCGGCGGACCGAGACCATCTCGAGCGCCACCTCGACCTTGCGCAGCAGGATCTCGAGGTCGCTGCGATGGCCGCCCTGCTGGAGGCGGGTCGCCAGCGACGTGGCGAGCACGCCGCCGCCCGGATGCGCGCCGGCGTCGTCGGCGTAGAAGAGCGCCACCGGCTCGCCACGCACGTCGAGGCGCGCGCCGAGGGCGGAGCGCGGCGCGACCACGCCGCCGAGCGCCCGCGCCACCGCCACCGCGGTCGGGTCCTGACGCAGCTCGCGCAGCACCAGCCCGCGCTTGGCGAGGACGTCCGCCGTGAATCCCGACCGCGCGGGCAGCCGCGTGGCGCGCAGCAGCTCCGGGTCGATGCTGCCGCCGATGCCGTTCCAGCCACGCAACCCGCGCGGCCCGACGCGGAAGAGCGCCGCACGATCCACCACCGTGGACGCGAAGCCGAGCAGCACCGCGGCGACGTCGCTCCACTGACGGGCCTCGGCGAGCTCGCGACACGCGCTCGCCACGTCGTGGATCGGCACGATCGCGCGGCGGCGCACCGGCTCGGCCTCGACGACCTCACCCACCACCAGCGGCAGCTCGTCCTCGGTGAGCGGCTGGTGCTCGCTGGCCGGCCACCCTTCGCGTCCCTCGGCGCGAGCGACCGGCGCGCCGCCGAGCCACTCGTCCTCGTCGAGGCGGCGCCGCGCGGGGCGGGTCTCGAGGCCCGGGATCGCCTCGATCTCGACGTCGGGCTCGTGGGGCGCTTCGTCGATCACACGCACCACCTGCGGCACCTGCGTGCCGTTGTGGCCGGCACCGCGAGCGGACGCCGACGCGCGCGCCTGGCTCGCCAGCTCGGCCACCGCGATCGCCTGCTGCGGGCGCACCAATTCGACGAAGCTCGCCCCGAAGTAGGTCTCGAGGGCGCGCTTGATGATGAAGTCGGGCGCCACCCGCGCCATCACCGCCTTGCCGGTGGCGAAGGCCATCTCGTCGATCGCCGGCACGTTGCTCGGGTCGCTCATCACCACCGTGATGCGGCCCTTGCTCATCGCCACCGGGATCGCGCGGTGCTTGATGAGCAGCTCGCGCGGGATCGAGTTCAGGATGTCCCAGCGGACCGCGCGCACCTCGGTGGGCTCGGCCGGTTCCACCCCGTGGAAGGCGCCGAGGTGGTGGGCGAGGTCGGTGGGCGAGAGGTAGCCGAGGTCCACCAGGTTGAAGCCGAGGCGCCCGCCGAAGCGCATCTGCGCCTCCAGCGCGACCTGTAGCTGATCCCCGCTGATCGCCCCTTTGGCGAGCAGGAACTGACCGAGCTGGCGTGCCATGACGACCTCTGGAATTCTAACGGGCTTAGGTACTACGCCGTAGGCGCTCCATTACATCACCTCGAAGCGGCCGAGTTCAAACCGCCGACCACCGGAGACGGGCCGCGTGCCGTGGCGGCGACGATCCGGAACACCCTAGATCACGCCGCGCAGGCCCCGAACGAGGTCCTCGAGGGGTACGGAATCCTCCGCATCGAGGGTCCGCGACAACCGCTCCACCGCGTGCTCGCCGAGGCGCGAGCCGACCTCGCTCGCGATCTTGGCTCGGACCGCCTCGAGGCGTCCGACCTCCCCCGGCGCGCCCACCGGCACCGCCTGGCTCGCGTGGTAGCGGCGGCCGTCGCTCGTCGCGATCTCCACGCGCGACGGGAAGGCCATGCGGAAGCGGGTGAGATCGACCGCACCGAGGTCGGTCGCCGCGCCCGGACGGCGCGCCTCGGCGCGGTGTCGGCGGCTGCTCGCCGCCAGGCGAGCGAGCCGCTGGCGGTGCTCGCGGCGCGCGAGGGCGCCGAGCTCGAGGCCGTGGCTGCGCCGTCCGCCGCCGAGCTCGCGCGAATAGCCGCGCGCCACCCGCAGCCAGTCGCGGGGCCCGAGGCGCGCCGCCACCGAGCTCGCGCCGAAGGTGCCGTCGAACGCCTCCGCGACGTCGAACGTGGCGCCCCAGTCGTGCCGCAGCGAGACCCGCGCCGCGAGCGCGCGGATCGCGGGTTCGTGCGCGTCGAGGTAGGCAGGCGCGAGCTCGTGCGAGGTGAGCCGCCCGGCGAGGATCGCGAGCGCGACGCTGACGGGGATCGAGAAGTTGGCGTGCACCGGGCTCAGCCCGCGAGCGCGGGCGTGCTCCGCCGAGAGGTTGTCCATCTCGACCGTGAGCAGGCTCGCCGCGACCTCGACCCGCGCCACCTCCTCCACGCCGAGCGCGCGACCGGTGGCGGCGCGGTGGCGGTCGAGGATCGCCAGCACCGCGTCGACCGTGGTGTCGATGTAGGCGCAGCCCGGATAGCGCTTGAAGGCCAGCGTGTCGGTGACCCAGGTGGTGCCGAGGCCGCTCATCACGTGGCGCGCCGGCACGAACGCGAAGAACCGCCAGAACCCCTTGCGGCGGTGCTCGAAGATCTCGCGGGCTCCGCTCAGTCCTTCCGCCGCGCAGTACGCGGCCTGCACGCCGGTGACCGCCGGGCCGGCGGCGGTGAGGACCTTGCTGCCCGGCCCCATGAACCCCGGCCACAGCGTGAAGGTCGGCTGGTAGAGCGCGATGGCGAGCGCGTGGGCGGCGCGCGCGGCGTCGAGCCCGAGCAGTTTGGCGGTGGCGGCCGCCGCGCCGGCGGCGTGGATGAAGCTCCACGCCTGGCCGTTCTGCGGCCCCAGCACCACACTCGCGCCGACCCGCCCGGCGACCTCGTTCGCCGCCACCTGCGCGAGGAGCTGGGCGCGCGCGTCGAGCCCCTCCTGCTCGCACACCGCGAGGCTCGCGAGCACCGCCGAGTGGCCGGTGTGGCCGAGGTAGAGATAGTCGTCGTGGTCGAGGGCCATGCTGCGCGCGCAGTTGAGGGTGAGCGCGGCGTCGAGCGCCCAGCGCTCGCCCGACGGCAGCACCGTGACCGGCCCGGGGGCCGCGTGGCGCGCCAGCGCGCGCTCCACCGCGCGCGCCTCGTCGCCCTCGGCCCCGGCGTGGATCGCGGCCGCCACGCTGGCGCGCTGGTGGCGGGCGAGCTCCAGGACCCGCGGCGGCACCGCGCCGAGCTCCAGGGACGCGATCCATTCGCCGAGACGCTCGGTGACGGTGGCTTCGCCGTTACGGATCATGAATGGCTCGTTTCTCGCTCGCGAGTCCGACACGCACGCCGGAAACCCCGAGTCTGGCCGAGAGAGGGAGTCGTCGCACCTTGCGAGGCCGGAGCGGTCCCGGATACGCTCGTTTCCGACCGGAGGCCGCCGACGCGGGTGTCCGGACTCCCCATCGTAAGCCGTCGCGATGGACTCCGAATTCGCCTGACGGACTCACGGTTTTTCCGGAGCGCCCACTCACCGGTCCGCCGAGTAGCGCAAGCCGTCCAACGCTCGATCCCTTCCCGCCCGTCCCCACGCGATGGATGACTCCCCACCCCGCACGCTCCTGGTCGTCGACGACCTCGAGCCCGCGCGCAACATGCTGCGGCGGCTGCTCAACCGCGAGGGTTTCGAGGTGTGCACCGCCGCGGACGGCCCGCAGGCGATCGAGTCCATCGCGCGCCAACCGGTGGACCTGGTGCTCCTCGACATGGCGATGCCCGGCATGAGCGGGCTCGAGGTGCTGCGCCAGATCCGTCACGAACACTCCCCGGCCGACCTGCCGGTCATCATCCAGACCGCGTACACGAAGCGCGAGAACATGATCGAGGCGCTCGAGATCGGCGCCAACGACTTCGTGTCCAAGCCGATCGACTTCCCGGTGCTTCTGGCGCGCATCCACGCCCAGCTTCGCGTCCGCGAGGCCAAGACCGGCACCATCAAGCCGCGCGACGCCGGCGAGACCGTGGCCGACTCGAGCACCGTCGAGCTCCGCCCCGGCACCGTCATCGCCAACCGCTACGAGATCCTGGTGCAGATCGGCGCCGGCAACTTCGCGTCGATCTATCGCGCCCGCCACCTGGCACTCGACCAGGAGGTGGCGGTGAAGGTGCTGCGCGCCGAGATCGCCGGGCGGCCGGACGCGCTCACTCGCTTCCGCGCCGAGGCCGCGCTCGCCCGCCAGCTCAACCATCCCAACGCGATCACTGTCCTCGACTTCGGCGTCACGCCGCGCGGGCTGCCGTACCTGGTCATGGAGCTCCTGAACGGCCACTCGCTCCTCGACCTCATCGAGCGCGGCGGACCGATGGAGCCACGGCGCTGCGCCGAGGTGCTGCTGCCCGTGTGCCGCGTGCTCGCCGAGGCCCACGAGCAAGGCATCATCCACCGCGACCTGAAGCCGTCCAACATCTACCTCGCCAAGGTCAGCCGCCGCGAGGTGGTGAAGGTGGTGGACTTCGGCATCGCCAAGCTGTGCACCGAGCTCACCACCGCGCCGTCGCTGACGATCGATGGCTCGTGGGTCGGGACGCCCGCGTACATGGCTCCCGAGCGCCTCCAGAACGCGCCCTACGACGGGCGCTCGGACGTCTACAGCCTCGGCATCATGCTGTTCGAGATGCTCTCCGGGCGCCTGCCGTACGTCTCGGACGACGACGACCCCGTGGCGATGGCGCTCATGCACGTGAACGGCGTGGCACCCCGGCTTCGCTCCCTGTGCCCCGACGTGAGCGCCGACCTCGAGACCGTGGTGATGCGCGCGATGGCCAAGGACCCGGGCCTCAGGCCCACGGCCGCGGAGCTGGCCGAGATCCTCGCCCACGCCGTGGGTGTCGAGTGGGCCGACTCGACCGAGCAGACCGGCGAGGTGGTGCTGCGCGACGCCCGCGAGACCCGCCCGGTCGACGATCCCGCCTGGAAGCGCACCACCGTCGTGAAGACCGGACCCAAGCGATGACGACGGCGTTCGTCGCGGGCGCCACCGGCTTCACCGGGCGCGAGGTGGTGCGGCTGATCGCGGCGGGTGGCATCACCGCCGTCGCGCACGTGCGCCCCGACTCGCCGAGCCTCGACACCTGGCGCGACCGCTTCGCCGCGATGGGCGCCACCGTCGACGCCACGCCGTGGGAGGCGCGGGCTCTGGCGGCCACGCTCGGGCGGCTGCGCCCCGAGCTGGTCTTCTGCCTGATCGGAACGACCCGCAAGCGGGGCCAGCGGGCCGCCGCCACGGGCCGCCCCACCGAGAGCTACGAGACGGTCGACTACGGCCTCACCAAGCTACTCGCCGACGCCTGCGTCGCCGCCGGCCACCGGCCGCGCTTCGTGTACCTGTCGGCGGCGGGCGCGTCCGAGCGCGCGGGCTCGCCCTATGGCCGCGCGCGCTGGAAGGCCGAGCAGGCGGTCCGCACCAGCGGTCTGCCCTACACGATCGCGCGCCCGTCGTTCATCGTCGGCGCGGGGCGCGACGAGCCGCGCCCCGCCGAGCTGTGGGGCGCGCGGGCCATCGACGGGCTGCTGGCGGTGGCCGGGGCGGTCGGCCTCCGCACCCTGCGGGAGCGATACAGGTCGACCAGCAACGCGGTGCTCGCCGGCGCGCTGGTGCGGCTCGCGCGGGACTCCGCCGCGCTCGACGCCACGATCGAGAGCGAAGGCCTGCGCTGACCTCCCGGTGGGGCGCCGGACTCGACGCTGGCGGGGGACGAGCCCCCGCGCTACGAGCGTGAGGTGACGACCGTCGCGCCGAGCCGCCCGGCGAGGTCGCGGTACCAGTCGAGCGCGGCGGAGAGCCGCTCGCGGTGCGACGCGGCGCCCCACACCAGCACCAGCGTGCGCGTGGTCTCGGCGGTGGTCTTGGTGCGCATCGCGTCCTTGACCGCGTTGGCGCACGGCCCCTCGGCGTCGTGGAGACACGGCAATCCCTCGACGTCGATCGCGTGACCGGCGGCGTTGAACACGTAGCTCTCGCCGGGCGCACCCGGCGCGACCCGCAGCGGCGGCGTCACCCGGTCCAGGTCGACGACGCTGATCGGCAGCCCGCTG
>CAYMQR010000339.1:0-5993 GCA_964392195.1 uncultured bacterium
CGTGATGTACATGGCCGCGGCGAGCCTGGCGCACGCGCTCACGCGCTGAGGATCGCGGTCGCGAAGGATCGCGACCCTCCAGAGGATCGGCATCCGCCGCTGGAGGGCCGCGGTCCCTCGCGGCCGCTGAACCAACGCCGACCGCTCACCGGCGTGGCGGGATGTCGTCGAGTGCGAGCTGGCCGCCCGGGTTCATGATCCCGTTGGGGTCGAAGTGGCGCTTGAGCGCACGCAGCACCGCCATCTGCTCGGGCCCGAGGTGCTGCTCCATCCACGGCGCGAGCAGCCGCCCCACCCCGTGGTGGTGGCTGAGCGTGCCGCCGTGCTTCACGATCGCGTCGATGATGCCGGCCTGGAACGGCACGTACTCGTCGAGGTCCATCTTGGCGATGAAGATGAAGTAGAGGTTGGTGCCCTGCGGGTAGAAGTGCGACGCGTGGGTCATGCACATCGTCGCCGGGCGGCTCTTCACGAACGCGCGCACGCCCTGGTGGAGGCGGTGGAGGTTGGCCCAGCTCACGCCGGCCTCGAGGGTGTCGATGAGGATCCCGTAGTCGTTCAGGTCCTCGCGCATGTACGGCTCGGCGTAGCGGGTGTGCTCCCACTTCTTCGCGGCGTAGGTGCCGAGCGACATGGCGCCGTGCTGGCGGGCGATCGCCTTCACCTTGCGCGCCACCAGCCGCGTGTAGTCGGCGTCACCCTCGACGTTGCCGAGGCTCAGGCAGCGCTTCATGGGCTGGAAGCCGCGCCGGATCAGGAACGGGTCCACGAACGACGGCATGCCGTAGAGCTTGAGGCCGCGGTCGGTCTCCTCGGGGTCCGAGATGCGGTAGATCGCCGGCCGCCCGAACTCCCCCTGCAGGATCTCGCGGCTCGCGTTCACCGCCGCCTCCCAGCTCGGATACATGAAGCTGAAATAGCGGCGGTTCTCGGGCATGTAGCGGTAGATCTTCATCGTCACTTCGACGAGGATCCCGAACGCCCCCTCCGAGCCCTTCATGATGTCGTTGACGCGCGGTCCGGTGGCGGTCGCCGGCACCTCGATGGTCTTGAAGGTGCCGACCGGCGTGACGTACTCCTGCGCGAACACCAGGTCGTAGGCGTCGCCGTAATACGTGGACGCCTGCCCGGAGCCGAGCGTCACGACCCAGCCGCCGACGGTCGAGAACTCGAACGACTGCGGGAAGTGGCCGCACGTGTAGCGGTGCTTGGTGCCGAAGCGGGCGGGGGCGTCGTTGAGCGCCTTCTCGTACGCCGGCCCGAACATGCCGGGCTCGACGCGCGCGGTCTGGTCGAGCTCGTTCACCCCGAGCAGTTTGTTCATGTGGGTGCCGAGGGCGAGCGACACCCCGCCCCGGTACGGACGGCAGCCGAAGTTCACCGACGAGCCCGCCGCGAACACCGTGATCGGGATGTGCTCGGCGTTGCAGTAGGCGACGAGCTTCTGCACGTCGTGCTTGTCGCGCGGGTGGACGACGACGTCCGCCACCTCGCGGATCACGCCCTGGCGGGTCTCCAGGATCTCCTCCGACGTCTTGCCCGTGGCGTACTTCGCTCGCGAGTAGTCGTCGGTCGAGACGTTCTCCGCGCCCACGATCCTGGCGAGCGCCTCGATCTTGCTGGCGGCGAGCCGGGGCGGGCGGCCGAGCGCCACCGGCTCGTTCCCCTCCGACTGCTTGCGCGCGAAGTGGCTCTCCGCCAGGCCGAACTCGGCCTGCATCATCCGCACCCACGCGTCGCTCGGGTGCTTGAACGCGTTGGGATCGCCGTACTTGGCGATCGAGCGGTAGGTGCCGGGCGCGGGGGCCTTCTCCGACCAGTGCGGCCGGAAGTGCTTCTTCGACATGGACGCTCCCTGCCACGCCGTCGCGGCGCGGACCGACCGCTGACGCTAGTGGTTTCGCGCGGCCAAGGAAAGGGGATCGGCAAGGCGACGAACCCGCACGCGCGGCACGCCGTGGGCGCCGAGGGAGTTCCGGCGCGGGCAGCGCGCGCGCTAGCGTGTGTCCCTCGGGACTGTTCGGATCGTCCGTGGAGGGGTCGATGAATCGCACGTCGCGCTGGGTGATCGCGATCGCGATCACGGCTTCACTGATCTCGCCGGCGGAAGCGGCGCCGCCATCCCCGGCGACCGGGGTCTCTCCGGCGCTGACCGCCTACCTGGAGGGCCTCGACGCACTCCACGACGGGCGCGCCGCCGACGCGGTCAGCGCGTTCTCTCGCGCGCTCGAGACCAGCGGCGACGATCCCACCTTCGTGCTCGCGCGCGGCGTGGCCGAGACGCTCGCGCTCCAGTTCCCGCGCGCGCTCGACGATCTCGAGCGCGCCCGCAAGCTCGGTTTGCGAGGGCGCGAGGCGGAGCTCTGGACCTACGTCGCCGAGGCGATGAGCGGCCAGGTCGGTCCCGAGCACACCCTCGGCGGGGGGCCACGCTCGCTCCGCGGCCAGCGCGCCGAACTGGTCAGCATCCCCGGCCACATGGCGCAGGGCCGCGACGATTACCCCACCGACTACGCGACCTACGTGATCTACGACCTCGCCATGCCCTACCAGACCGCGCGCCTGCCCGCCGACCAGGGCGGGGCCGGTGACCCGAGCCCGGCGCAGCGTCCGGCGCTCGCCGCGGCGATGCGCCGAGCCGGTGCCTGGTTCGCGAGCCTCAAGTCGAACCGGGCCGATCTCGCGCCCGCGCACCTCGCGCGCGCTCGCGCGCTGCACGACCAGAAGCGCTACGCCGAGGCCCTCGACGCGCTCGACCACGCGCGCGCCGCCTATCCCGCCGACCCGGACGTCCGCTACCTCATCGGCGACTCGTGGCTCGCGCTCGGCCGGCCGGCGACGGCGCGCCGCGAGCTCACCACCGCGCTCACCGCGCGCACCGACTTCACGGCGGCCTACCTCTCGCGCGCGCTCGCCGCGGCGCGGCTCGGAGACGGCAAGCGCGCCGCGGCCGACCTGGCCACCGCGGCGCGCCTCGACGACGACGCGGCCGACGCCGCCAAGGGCTCGATCCAGAGCGAGCTCGCGAAGCACCGCGTCGACGGCGACGTCGCTCCGCTCGTCGCCGCGCTCGACGGGGCGGCCCGCTCGGGCGCCGCCGAAGATGCGCTCGTCGGAGCCGCGGCACGGGTCGTCGCCGCCGACGCCGCGCGGCGGCTGCGCTACGACGAGGGCTACCAGGATGGGCTGCGCGCCCGCGAGGACGCGGTCCGCGCCAAGGCGGCCAACCCCGACCCGAAGGTCGAGCTCGCGCGCTACCTCGTGGTCGAGGCCGACGACCGCGGCGAGGCCGTCGAGCCGCGCCGCGCCGTGGAGACCTATCGCTGGCAGCGCTCGCGCGAGTCGGAGCTCGAGCGCGCGGTGCGCCTCACCGACGAGGCCCTCGCGCTGAAGCCGGACCACGCCCGCGCCATGATCTGGAAGGCCATGGCGGTCGACGGCCTCGATCGCGGTGGCGAGGCCGAGGCGCTCGCCGAGAAGGGCGTGGCCCTCGCGCACGACGACGCCGACGCCCTCCAGCTCGTCGCCCACTTCCGCGCCCGTCGCGCCGACCGCGCGAGCTCCCAGGCGGCGAGCCTCCGCCAGGAGCGGTGCTCGAGCTCGACCCGGAACGAGACCCGCAGCGACGGCGAATACGAGGTCACCACCACCACCTGCTACCCGCCGACCCAGGCCGACCTGGCGCGCGCCGCCGAGCTCGAGGCGCTCGCCCGCGAGCTGCGCCAGAAGGCGCGCGCCGCCATCGAGAAGGCGGTCGCGGTGAGCAAGGGCACGCCGCAAGCGCTGCTGAAGGCGGACCTCGCGCTGTGGTTCGGCGACCCCGGCCAGGCGGTCACCCTGCTCGAGCAGGCCGTGGCCGCGGATCCGGCCTCGCTCGAGGCCCAGGAGGCGCTGGCCGATCTCTACGCGAAGACCGGCCAGCGCGAGAAGGCGGAGGAGCAGCTCGCGGTCGCGCGGCAGCTCGTCCACACCACGGCGGCGCCGCTGCTCAGGCTCGGCTGGGCGCGCGTCGAGCGCACGGCGTGGCAGGGCGCCGGCGACGTGCTCGGCCGTGCCCGGACCCTCGATCCGGTCGATCCGCGCGTGCCGCTCTACCTGGGCGTGGCGCTCGAAGCGCAGGGCAAGCGCGACGACGCGGCCGCCGCCTATCGCACGGCCGCCGCGCTCGCCGCGGCGCGGATCGCCGCGGACGATCTGCCGGGCACGCCGAGCACCGGTCTTCCGCGGTCGCCGGAGGAGGTGAGCACGCTGGTCACGGCGCGCGGCCGGCTCGCGGCGCTGCTTGCCACCGCCGGGCGCAACGACGCCGCCCTCGCGATCCACCAGGCAAGCTCGCGCGAGGTCGGCCGCGTCGCGCGCGAGCAGCTCCTCGACTTCGTGTTCGGCGCGATGCTGCCCGACCCCAGGGCCCGGCCGGGCGACTCGCCGCAGCAACCGCTGGTGGCGGCCGCGCTGGTCGCGAACGCCCACCGCGGCGCCGCGCGCGCCTACGACGCCCTCGGCCGCGCCGACGACGCCGCCCGGGAATACGAGCGCGTCATGACGCTCGCGACGCTGCTCGGCGCCGACGATCCCACCAAGCCGCGCATCGGAACCGCCAGCGAGCCTCCCCGCAACACCCGCGAGCACGGCGGGGACGCCGTCCCCGAGGCCTCGCGCTGGCTCGCCAAGCGTGCCCTCGCCAGGGGTGATGCCGACGCCGCGGCCACCTGGCTCCGGACGGCCCAGGGCACGACCGGCGTGGTGCGCGGCCGCGACACCGAGATGGAGGAGCTGACCGAGGCGATCCGCATCGCGAAGCAGAAGCAGGCCGACGAACGTCAACGAAGCGAAGACGGAGGCGGTGCGGATCCCGCCGAGCGCGAGGCCGCGATGGATGCGGCGTACGGCGCGGCCACCCCGGGCGATCCGCGCGCGCGCGGCGGCCGCGGCGCGACCCCGCCCGAGGTCCAGCGCCAGATCGAGGAGCAGAACGCGCGCGCGATGGCCATGCAGCGCGAGCAGCAGCAGCGCGCCATGCGCGCGATGAACGCCGAGATGGCCCGCAACCCGCGCGCGGACGCGGCCCTCGTGGGCACCTGGGTGGGCACTCCCCAGAACCGCTTCCTGCCGGGTGGCTTCACCTTCACCCTCGACCCGCGCGCCACCTACACCTTCACGCCGAAGTCCGGCGCGCCCAACCACGGCCGAGCACAGGTGATGGGTGGCTCGGTCACCATGGTCGACGCCGCGAGCGGTGCGATCCGCCAGGGCTACTACGAGCTGAGCGACGCCGACACGGGCGTGTGGACGGAGCTCGACGGCACCAAGTACGACATCCGCCGCCAGCGCTGATCGCACGCGGCCCGGCCCGGTGCGGTCCGGGCGCGGCCGCCGCCGGCGAAGGAACCGCGACATGTGGGCAGGACATCTGGGCGTGGCCCTCGCGCTGAAGCGCGCCGACCGCGAGCTCGACCTGGGCTGGCTCTTCGTCGCGGCGCAGCTCCAGGACGTGGTCCTGTGGGCGCTGGTGCTGGCGGGCGTCGAGCACGTCACGATCCCCGCCGACTACGCGACGCGGCACTACCTCCACTTCGACTTCCCCTACTCCCACAGCCTGCCGGCGAGCGTGGCCTTCACCCTGCTCACCGCGATCGTGACCGTGGCGGTCGCCGGGCGGCGCGCCGACGGCAGGCGCCGCTGGCGCGCGGCCGGCGGGCTCGCGGCCGCGGTGCTCTCGCACTTCGTGCTCGACGTGATCGTCCATCCCGCCGAGCCGCTCGCGGACGGAAACACCACGATCGGCATGGGGCTCTGGGACGCGATGCCGATCGCGCTGGCGATCGAGCTCGCTCTGACCTTCGGCGGGCTCGCGCTGTGGCGGCGTGGCGCGATCCGCGACGGCTGCGCGAGCATCCGGGGCGTGATCGTGCTGGTGGTCGTGGTCGCGGCGCTCACGGTCGCAGGGATGACGGTGGCGCCGGCGCCGAGCTCGGTGACCGCGGTGGCGGCGA
>CAYMQR010000340.1:0-5977 GCA_964392195.1 uncultured bacterium
CAGGGCGGCGGGAGGCCTCTCGATCGCCTGCGCCCGACGAAGCGGGCGCCTCGAGCGGACGGGGCGGGGTCTCGGAAAGACCCCGTTAAGAATTGAACAGCATCCCGAAATAGAACTTGGTCGCGGCGTCGGTGGGCTCGCCGACGTGGATGTGCTTGGTCTCCTGGTAGATGTCGAGACCCATCGGGCCGAGCTCGCGTCCGATGCCGCTCAGCTTGTAGCCGCCGAACGGGAACCGCACGTTCGTGAGGTGGTAGTCGTTGATCCACACCGTGCCGGTCTCCATCTCTCGCGCGATGGAGAGCGCGCGCTCGGTGTCCTTCGACCACACCGCGCCGGCGAGCCCGTAGCAGCTCTGGTTGGCGATGCGGATCGCGTCGGCGTCGTCGTCGAACGGGATCACCACCACCACCGGCCCGAAGATCTCCTCCTGGGCGACCTTCCATGTGTTGTCGACGTTGGCGAGGATCGTGGGCTCGTAGAAGTAACCCTTGGGCAGGTGCGCGGGGCGCTGCCCGCCGATCGCCACCACGGCGCCTTCGTCGCGCCCGATCGCCACGTAGCGCTCGACGGTGGCGCGCTGCTTCTCGCTGACGAGCGCGCCGATGCAGGTGGTCGGGTCCATGGTGTCGCCGACGGTCAGCTCGCGCGCCGCCGCGACCATCCGCGCCACGAAGTCGTCGTAGATCTTGCGCGGCACCAGCACCCGGGTGCCGGACTCGCACGCCTGCCCCTGGTGGAGGAACGTGCCGAAGAGCGCGCCGCGCACCGCGCACTCGAGGTCGGCGTCCTCGAGGATGATGTTGGCCGACTTCCCGCCCAACTCGAGGGTGACCTTCTTGATGTCGCGCGCGGCGAGCTCGAGGATGCGCCGCCCGACCTCGGTCGAGCCGGTGAGCGACACCTTGCCCACGTCGGGATGGCCCGCCAGGTGCTCGCCGATCGAGGCCCCTGGTCCGCTCACCACGTTCACGACGCCGTCGGGTACGCCGCACTGCGAGCAGATCTCGGCGAGCATGAGCGCCGTAACCGGCGTGTTCGACGCCGGCTTGAGGACGATCGTGTTCCCGGCCGCGATCGCGGGCGCGATCTTCCACGCCGCCGTCATGAGCGGGAAGTTCCACGGCGTGATCCCGGCGACAACGCCGATCGGCTCCTTGCGCACCAGGTTGCGGCTGGTGACCGGAATGGACTCCTCGTGCTCCTCCTCGTCGGAGGTGCCCGAGACGAGCTGGCCGTAATAGAGGAAGCCCTGCGCGGCGGCCGGGACGTCCGCCATGTTGGCCTTGCGGATCGTGCCGCCGCCGTCCTGGACCTCGGCGGCGGCGATCTCGTCTTGCTTCTCGAACAGCGCCGTGGCGATGGCCATGAGGATGGCGCCCCGCTCCTCGCGCGACTTGCGCCGCCACACGCCGCTCACGTGCGCGCGCCGCGCCGCCGCGACGGCCGCGTCGACGTCCTCGGGGCCGGCCACCGCCACGCTCGCCCACGGCTCCTCGGTGGCCGGGTCGAGGGTGGGGGACGTGCGTCCGGTGCGAGCTGGCACACTGCGTCCGTCGATCCACAGCCCGAATTCCTTCATCGCGGATTCGCCCCTGTTTTCGCTGAAATGCGCGCGATGGCCGCGCGCTTGCCCTCGGGTGAAACGTGTTCTACCCTAGCCAAGTAGAACATGTTCTACAAGCACGTCGCGGCCGCTCCGTGCCGGAGGATCCATGACCGAAGTGTGGAATGAGCGTTTCCCGTTCTCGCCGTTTCCGGTGGGTTGGTTCCAGGTCGGCTATTCGCACGAGCTGGCGGTGGGCGAGAGCCGTCCGGTGCAGGCCTTCAACAAGCACATGGTCCTCTACCGGGGCCAGAGCGGTAAGCCCTACCTGCTCGACGCGTTCTGCCCGCACCTCGGCGCCCACCTCGGCCACGGCGGCACGGTGGAAGGTGAGTCGATCCGCTGCCCCTTCCACGCGTGGCGCTACGACTGCACCGGCGTCTGCGACGAGGTGCCGTACGCCACCCGCATCCCGGCCAACGCGCGCATCAAGCCGTGGGTGTTGCTGGAGCAGAACGGAATCATCATGGTCCACCACGACCCGTCGGGCGCGGCGCCCAAGTACGAGCCGCCGGTGCTGCCCGAGTACCAGAACCCGGAGTGGACCGAGTACCGGACCCGCACCTACCGCATCAAGACCCACAACATGGAGATGGCGGAGAACAGCGTCGACGCTCCCCACTTCAAGTTCCTGCACAAGACGATGACGGCCACCTGCACCGACGCCCGCATCGACGGCCACGTCTTCCGCACCCACTGCGACGTCAAGGTGGACCTGAGCCGCTGGGGCATGGGCGACGACACCATGGACGGCTCGATCGACGTCGAGACCCACGGCTTCGGCTTCTCGGTGGTGCGGCTGCACCTCGCCGCCGAGGTCATCACCATCGCCACGGTCACCCCCGTGGACGGCGAGTGGGTGGACGCGCGCTTCGCGTTCGCGGTGAAGAAGTTCGAGGACCCGGCGATGACCGAGTTCATCGGCAACCAGGTCGTGGACGACATCCAGAAGCAGGTCGAGGAAGACCAGCGCATCTGGGAGAACAAGATCTTCATCGACAAGCCGATCCTGTGCGACGGCGACGGCCCGATCGGGCTCTACCGCAAGTGGGCGCGCCAGTTCCTGCCCGTCTACCGCGGCGACTCGACGCAGGCCGCCTGAGCCGCGCGCGCGGCGCGCGGCGTGATCCCCGGGGCGGCGGCGCGCGCGAGCGAGCCCGCCGCCTTCGTTTCTCTGCTTCACGAACCTCACGCGGGGGATTCCCGATGACCCGATCCAGCGGTGCGGGCGCCGAGTCCATGTGGGCGCCCTACGATCTCGAGTACCCCTACAAGCGCTCGGTGGGGCCGGTGCTGGGGCGCTTCTTCGGCGGCCTCAAGAACCGCCGCTTCGAGGCGGTGCGAGCGAGCGACGGGCGCGTGATCTGCCCGCCGCCCGAGGCCGACCCGGTCACGGGTGAGGCGCTCGGCGGCGAGGGCGGCTGGACCGAGGTCGGTCCCGGCGGCGTGGTCAAGAGCTGGTCGTGGGTGCCCGCGCCGCGTCCCAAGCACCCGCTCGAGAAGCCGTTCGCGTGGGCGTTGATCCAGCTCGACGGCGCGAGCACCGCGCTGGTCCACGCCGTCGACGTGCCGAGCGAGGCCGGGATGAAGACCGGCATGCGCGTCACGCCGCGCTGGCGCGAGGCCACCCGGGGCGACATCCGTGACGTCGAGTGCTTCGTGCCGGAGGGTTCGCGATGAGCGACGCACCGAAGGAGATCGTCAAGCGGATCGAGACGCCGATCCACCTGACCTTCCAGTTCACCCCCGGGGTCGGCGCGAGCCGCTTCCTGCGCGGCATCGCCGAGGGCAAGATCCTCGGCCTGCGCTGCACCAAGTGCGCGAAGGTCTACGTGTCGCCGCGCGGCTCGTGCCCCAAGTGCGGCGCGCCCACCCTCGACGAGGCGAAGGTCACCGACCGCGGCACCATCACCTCGTTCAGCATCGTGCGCGTGCCCTCCGAGGGCATCGACATCGAGCTGCCGTTCGTGTGCGCGTCGATCCTCCTCGACGGCGCCGACAACACCTTCTACCACGTGATCCGCGAGGTCCCGGTCGAGGACGTCCGCATGGGGATGCGCGTGGCGGCGGTGTGGGTGCCGAAGGAGGAGCTGCGCGCGAGCCTCGAGAGCATCCGCCACTTCAAGCCCACCGGTGAGCCGGACGCGCCCTTCGACTCGTACAAGGAGCACCTGTGATGCGCGACGTCGCCATCGTTTCCTTCGCTCAGTCGCCGAGCATCCGGCGCGAGCCGGCCCGCAACGACGTCGAGATGCTGATGCCGGTCATCGCCGAGGCGCTCGAGCGCTCCGGCGTGAAGCGCGAGCGCATCGGCTTCTGGTGCTCGGGCTCGACCGACTTCCTGACCGGCCAGCCGTTCTCGTTCGTGGGCGCGCTCGACGCCGTGGGCGCCTGGCCGCCGATCTCGGAGAGCCACGTCGAGATGGACGGCGCGTGGGCGCTCTACGAGGCGTGGATCCGCATGCAGCACGAGAACCTCGACGCGGCCGTGGTGTACGCGTTCGGGCGCTCGTCGCTGGGCCCGGTGCCGGACGTGATGTGCATGCAGCTCGATCCCTACGTGCTGGCGCCGCTGTGGCCGGACGCGATCAGCCTGGCGGCGCTGCAGGCGCGCGCCTACCTCGAGGCGAGCGGCAAGACCGAACGCGACCTCGCCGAGGTCGCGATCCGCAACCGCAAGAACGCCAAGGCCAACCCCAACGCCCAGGTGAAGGGCGACTCGGACGCCGAGAGCCTCCTCGCCGAGCCCTACATCGCCTCGCCGCTGCGCGCCCACGACTGTCCGCCCATCTCCGACGCGTGCGCGGTGGTGGTGCTCGCCGCCGGCGATTACGCCCGCGAGGTGTGCAAGCGGCCGGCGTGGATCCGCGGCATCGACCACCGCATCGAGACCCAGTACCCGGGCGCCCGTGACCTCACCCGCTCGTCGTCCACGGCGATCGCCGCCGAGAAGGCGGGAGTGGGGAAGGGCGGCGTGGACGTCGCCGAGATCCACGCGCCGTTCACCCACCAGGAGCTGATCCTGCTCGACGCGCTGAAGCTCCCGGCCGGCGCCAAGGTGAACCCCTCGGGTGGCGCGCTCGCCGCGCACCCGATCATGTCGGCCGGCCTGATCCGCATGGGCGAGGTGGCGAGCCGGATCCACGCGGGCGAGGCCAAGCGCGGTGTCGCGCACGCCACGTCCGGCCCGTGTCTGCAGCAGAACCTGGTGTGCGTGCTGGAGGGTGCGTGATGAGCAACGCGTGCGCGATCGTCGGCATCGGCCAGACCAAGTACGACACCAAGCGCATCGACGTCTCGCTCGCGGGGCTGGTGCGCGAAGCGGCGGTGCGCGCCCTCGAGGACGCGGGGCTCACGTTCCGCGACATCGACGCGGTGGTGCTCGGCAAGGCGCCCGACACGTTCGAGGGCGTGATGATGCCGGAGCTCTACCTCGCCGACGCCCTCGGCGCGCTCGGCAAGCCGATGATCCGGGTCCACACCGCTGGCAGCGTCGGCGGCTCGACGGCGATCGTGGCGGCGAGCCTGATCCAGGCGGGCATCCACGAGCGCGTGCTCACGGTCGCCTTCGAGAAGCAGAGCGAGTCGAACGCGATGTGGGCGCTGTCGCCGCGCATCCCGCTCCAGCCCACGGTGGTGTTCGGCGCGGGCGGCTACTTCGCGCCGCTGATCCGCGCCTACATCCGCCGCTCGGGCGCGCCCGAGAACACCGGCGTGCTGGTCGCCCTCAAGGACCGCCAGAACGCCAACCGCAACCCGTACGCGCACCTGCAGATGCCGGGCGTCACGTACGACGACATCGCCAACTCGCCGATGCTGTGGGACCCGATCCGCTACCACGAGACCTGCCCGTCGTCGGACGGCGCGGTGGCGATGGTGATGACCAACGAGACCCTCACCAGGAAGGCGCCCGCGCGCCCGGCGTGGGTGCACGCCACGGCCATGCGCAGCGAGCCCACCGCGTTCGCGGGCCGCGACCAGGTGAACCCGCAGGCCGGCAAGGACTGCGCGAAGGCGCTCTACGCCCAGGCCGGGATCACCAACCCGATGGACCAGATCGACGTCGCCGAGATCTACGTGCCGTTCTCGTGGTTCGAGCCGATGTGGCTCGAGAACCTCGGCTTCACGCCGGAGAACGAGGGCTGGAAGCCGGTCCAGGAGGGCGCCACCGCGCTCGGCGGCAAGCTGCCGATCAACTGCTCGGGCGGTGTCCTCTCGTCCAACCCGATCGGCGCGTCCGGCATGATCCGCTTCGCCGAGGCCGCGCTGCAGGTGCGCGGCCAGGCCGGCGAGCACCAGGTGGACGGTGCCAAGATCGCGCTCGGCCACGCCTACGGCGGCGGCTCGCAGTTCTTCTCGATGTGGATCGTG
>CAYMQR010000341.1:0-5975 GCA_964392195.1 uncultured bacterium
GTGATCGGGTGCTCGACCTGCAGGCGGGTGTTCATCTCGAGGAAGTAGAAGTCGCCGTCGGGCCCGAGCAGGAACTCGATGGTGCCGGCGTTCTCGTAGTCGACGGCGCGCGCGGCCGCCACGGCGGCGGCGCCCATGCGGCGGCGCAGCTCGTCGTCGACGGCGGGCGAGGGCGTCTCCTCGACGATCTTCTGGTGGCGGCGCTGCACCGAGCACTCGCGCTCGAAGAGGTGCACGACGTGGCCGTGGCGATCGGCGAGCACCTGGAACTCGATGTGGCGCGCGCCGTCGAAGTACTTCTCGAGGTAGATGCGGTCGTCGCCGAAGGCGTGGGCGGCCTCGCGGCGCGCGCCGCCGATCGCCTCGCGGACCTCGGCCGCGGCGTGGACGATCCGCATGCCCTTGCCGCCGCCCCCGGCGGTGGCCTTGACCAGCACCGGGTAGCCGATGCGGTCGGCGGCGGCGGCCAGGTCGTCGTCCTGCTGGCTCTCCTGGTAGCCCGGCACGATCGGCACGCCCGCCTTCGCCATCGCCGCGCGCGCCGAGGTCTTGTGGCCCATGGCGCGCATCGCGTCGCCGCTCGGGCCGATGAACACCAGGCCCGCGTCCCGTACCGCGTCCGCGAACTCCGGGTTCTCCGATAGGAAGCCGTAGCCGGGGTGGATCGCCTGGGCGCCGGTGGCGCGCGCGGCGTCGAGGATGCGCTCTTTCAGCAGGTACGACTGCGCGGCGGGGGCGGGGCCGATCTCGATGGCCTCGTCGGCCATGCGCACGTGCATCGAGTCGCGGTCGGCCTCGGAGTGGACCGCGACGGTGGCCACGCCCAGCTCGCGGCACGAGCGCATCACGCGCACGGCGATCTCGCCGCGGTTCGCGATCAGGATCTTGCGAAAGGGAGGCATGGCCGAAGAGGCGTCGTGCTTTCCGTGGAGGGCCCCGCTCCGTCGGGGCCATGTCGTCGCGAGAGCCCGGCGCCGACGGAGCGGCGCCCTCCAGCCGAGGTGACCCCCGCTACATCCGGAACACGCCGAAGCGGGTCTTGGGCAGCGGCGCGCTCATGGTCACCGCGAGCGCGAGCCCGAGCACGTCGCGGGTCTCGGCCGGGTCGAGGATGCCGTCGTCCCAGAGCCGCGCCGTCGAGTGGTAGGGGCTGCCCTCGACCTCGTACTTCTCGGTGATCGGCGCCTTGAAGCGTTCCTCTTCCTCGGCGCTCATCGCGGGCTTCTTCTCGCGGGCGAGCTGGTCGCGCTTGACCGTGAGCAGCACGTTCGCGGCCTGCTCGCCGCCCATCACGCTGATCCGCGAGTTGGGCCACATCCACAGGAACCGCGGGCTGTAGGCTCGCCCGCACATGCCGTAGTTGCCGGCGCCGAACGAGCCGCCGATCACCACCGTGAGCTTGGGCACCGCGGCGTTGGCGACCGCGTGCACCATCTTGGCGCCGTCCTTGGCGATGCCGCCCTGCTCGTACTCCTTCCCCACCATGAAGCCGGTGATGTTCTGGAGGAAGAGCAGCGGCACGCCGCGCGAGGCGCACAGCTCGATGAAGTGCGTGCCCTTGAGCGCCGACTCGCTGAACAGGATGCCGTTGTTGGCGACGATCCCGACCAGGATGCCGTGGATGCGCGCGAAGCCGGTGACGAGCGTGGTGCCGTAGCGCGCCTTGAACTCGCGGAAGCGGCTGCCGTCGACGAGCCGCGCGATGACCTCGCGCACGTCGTAGCTCTGCTTGAAGCTCTTCGGCACGACGCCGTAGATCTCGCGCGGGTCGTAGAGCGGCTCTTCCACCGGTGCGATGTCGGCGTTGGCGGCCGGGCGCGCCGGCACCGTGGCGACGATCTCGCGCACCAGCTCGAGGGCGTGGTCGTCGTCGACGGCGAAGTGGTCCGCCACGCCCGAGAGCCGCGTGTGCACGTCCGCGCCGCCGAGCTCCTCGGCGGTCACGTCCTCCCCGGTCGCCGCCTTCACCAGCGGCGGGCCGCCCAGGAAGATCGTGCCGGTGCCCTTCACGATGACCGCTTCGTCGCTCATCGCCGGCACGTAGGCGCCGCCCGCGGTGCACGAGCCCATCACCGCCGCGATCTGCGGGATCCCGGCGGCGCTCATGGTGGCCTGGTTGAAGAAGATCCGCCCGAAGTCGTCGACGTCCGGGAACACCTCGTCCTGCATCGGCAGGAAGGCGCCGCCCGAGTCCACCAGGTAGATGCACGGCAGGTGGCTCTCGGCGGCGATCTGCTGGGCGCGCAGGTGCTTCTTGACCGTGCTCGGGTAGTAGGTGCCGCCCTTGACCGTGGCGTCGTTGGCGACGATCAGGCACGGGCGGCCCGACACCATGCCGATGCCGGTGACGATGCCCGCGGCCGGCGCCTCGCCACCGTAGAGATCCCACGCCGCGAGGGCGGAGAGCTCGAGGAACGGCGAGCCCGGGTCGGTGAGGCGGTCGATGCGCTTACGGACGAAGAGCTTGCCCTGCTCGGCGTGGCGCTTCTGTGCGCGCTCGCCGCCGCCCTGGTGGACCTGCGCGACGCGGGCGCGCAGCTCGTCGGCGAGGGCCTTGTGGTGCGCGGCGTTTTCCTGGAACTCGGGGTCGGTGGCGCGCAGGCGCGATTCCAAGGCTTCCATGGCGGCGCGATGGTACGCGCCGCCTCGCGAAGGTGGCAACGGCGAGAGGAGCGCTCGGAGGGCCACCCTCCGGCGGCTCGGCGAGGGAACCGTGGTCGACCCCGCTTCACCGCAACCGGCGGGGGTGGTAGAGGTGGAGCGTGACCGGGTGCGCCGCGGTGCGGGCCACGCCGCCAACCCCCACGAGGGCCTTCGACGATGGAAGCGAGTGCCGGACGGATCGTGCTGATCGAGGACATCCCGTTCGCGGGCGCCGAGCTCGGGCGCCTGCTCGAGCTCTACGGCTACGAGGTGAAGGTCGCGGGTGACTACGACCGCGCGCTCGCCGAGTGCCGCGCGGGGATCGCGCCAGCGGCCCTGATCGCGAACGCCTGCGGGGCACGCGACGCGCTCGCGGCGTTCCTCGACCGCGCGCACGCCGAGAAGGCCCTCGCCGGGATCGGCGTGATCGTGGTGGCGCGGCTCGCCGAGCTCGAGGACGGCGCCTTCTACGGGCTCGGCATCGAGGGCGCGGTGGACGCCAACGCGATCCCCGAGGAGCTCGTGTTCCGGGTCAACGAGGCGCTCTTCCAGGGCCGCAACCTGCGCCGCTACGCGCGCGTCTTCACCAACCTGCCGGTGAACTGCGCGATCGGTGAGCGCAGCGTCGAGGGGCGGGTGACGAACGTCGGCCAGGGCGGCGCGTTCGTGCAGAGCGACAGCAAGGTCGCGAGCGGCGAGTCGGTGCGGTTCCGCATCCGCCTGCCCGGCGCGGTCGTGGCGTCGGGCGAGGCCGAGGTCCGCTTCGTCGTCGATCGCGAGCCGGTGGCGGGCGCGATGAAGCTCTCGGGCTTCGGCCTCGAGTTCGGGCGCATGGACGGCAACAGCGCGGACTCGATCGCGCGCTTCGTCGGCGAGGTGCAGACCGAGATGCGGGTGCTGCTCGGCTGAACGCCCCGCGTCGCGCGGGAGAGCCGATCGATCGCGGCGTCGACGAGGCAGGCGATAGCCTGGAGCGCGCTGGCGACGAGATCGAGGACGCGACCGGCCGCCGAACCGCGCGTGCCCGTGAGCGAGAGAGAGAGATGGCAGAGACCCCTGCGACACCGCGCTGTCCCGAGTGCGGGAGCACCAACGTCGGGCCGTTCAGCAAGACGCTCGCGAAGCAGCGCCCGCGCGACAAGACCGTGCGCATCCACCGCTGGATCTGCAGGGCGTGCGCGCACCAGTGGTCCGACGACTCGCGGGACGAGCGCCGTGGCGGGTGAGCATGGGGCCAGGCGAAGCCCGTGAGCTGGCGGCGACGCTCGCGGACCTCCTCGATCGCCGCTTCCGCGTACCCGGCACCGATGTCCGGGTCGGGCTCGATCCGTTGCTCGGGCTCGTCCCCGGAGCGGGTGACGCGATCGCGGGCTTCCTGGGCTCGTTCATCGTGTACGTGGCCGCGGCGCAGGGAGTGCCGCGGATCACGCTGGTGCGGATGGCGCTCAACATCGCGCTCAACGGGCTGGTGGGCGCCCTCCCCGTGGTGGGTGACCTGTTCTCGTTCTGGTTCAAGAGCAACGTGCGCAACCTCGAGCTGCTCGAGCGCCACGCGCCCCAGGGCGGGGCGGGCGCCACGGCGCCCGACTGGGGCTTCGTGGTGGGCCTGCTCTTCGCGCTGGTGGCGCTCGTCGCGGGCTCGGTCGCGGCGCTGGTGTGGTTCGTGAAGTGGCTGTGGCTCGTGCTGCCCGCGGGGAGCTGAGTCCCCGTGGCGGATGTCGCTCGCGAAGCTGGCGCGGCGCTCGACGCGTACATCCCGCGCCCCGACGTGCGAGAGCGCTTCGCGGTCGCCGTGAACGCTCCGGCTGACCTCGTGCTCGCCACCGCCGTGCGCTTCGATCTCCAGTCGCCGCGGGCGATCCGCGCGATCTTCCGCGCCCGCGAGTGGCTCATGGGGTCGAAGCGACCGAGCCGCCGCGAGCCGCGGGGGCTCCTCGACGAGCTCCGTGGTCTCGGCTGGGGCGTGCTCGAGGAGGTCCCCGGCCGGCTGGTCGTGTGCGGCGCGTGGTGCGAGCCGTGGCAGGCGGACGTGCGGTTTCACGCGATCCCGCCGCGCGACTTCGCGGCGTACGCGGAGCCCGGCCAGGTGAAGATCGCGTGGACCCTCGAGGTCGAGCCCCTCGGACCCGCGCGTAGCCGCTTCTCCCACGAGACCCGCGCGGTGGCCACCGACGAGCCCGCGCGGCGGCGCTTCCTCCGCTACTGGCGGTGGGCGCGCTTCGGCATCGTCCCGATCCGGCTGCTGCTCATGCCCGCCGTCCGCCGCGCCGCCGAGCGCGAGTGGCGGCGCGGCGCTCCGTCGGCGCCGTAATGGCGTCTCCGCTAAGCTCGTCGCGACCATGGGCGCCGTGACCTGTCATCGCTTCGACCGCACCCGGACCTTCGGTTCGCTGGTGCTGGGCGCCGAGCCGCGGATCGTCGCGGTGGTCGCCGCGCCGGACGTTGCGGCGACCGCGCGGCGGGCGCGCGAGCAGGGGGCGCACGTGATCGAGGTGCGCCTCGATCGAGACCCCGAGCTCTCGCCCGATCGCGCGCGCGCGGCGCTGCGCGCGGCGCGCGAGGCGGCGGGGCTGCCGCTGGTGGCGACGATCCGCATCGCGAGCGAGCTCGGTGAGTGGCGCCGCGGCGACGCCGAGCGGCTGCCGATCTTCGAGGTCGCCGCCGCCGAGGCCGAGCTGGTCGACGTCGAGCTCGCCGCGCGCGACATCCGCGGCGAGGTGGTGGCGCTCGTCCGGCGCGCGGGAGCGGGTGTGATCCTGTCGCACCACGACGTCCGCGAGACGCCCGCCGCCGCGGTGCTCGCCGCGCTCGCGGCCGAGGCCGTCGAGGGGGTCGGCGCGGACGTGTTCAAGGTGTGTCCCACCGCGCGCGGCCCGCTCGACGTGGCGCGGCTTCTCTCGTTCGTGCAGTCGTTCCGCGACCGCTACGAAGGTGCGCAGATCGTCGGCATGGCGCTCGGCGCCGAGGGCTCGATCAGCCGCGTGATGGGGCCGGTCTTCGGCTCGTGTTTGACCTATGGCTTCGTCGAGGGCGACGCGCCCGCGGCACCCGGCCAGCTCCCGATCCGCGAGCTCCGCGAGCGCTACGAGCGCGGGCTCTGAGGGCCGGCCCGGCGACCGGCTTGCACAAGAGCCCCAACAGCCCGTGACGCGCAGCGTCAGCGGGCGCTATCCTCGGGGTTTCCCGCGCGGCGCAGGCGCGTCCGCGGCATCCCCGGAGATCGATCGTGTCCTGGCACGTGTGGCTGTTGTTCGTGGTGACCGAGACGGCGCTGTGTTTCACGCCCGGCCCGGCGGTGCTGCTGGTGGTGTCCACGGCGATGAGCCACGGCT
>CAYMQR010000342.1:0-5965 GCA_964392195.1 uncultured bacterium
GCGCAGGTCGTGGGTGGTGAGCAGCACGGTGGTGCCGTGGCGCTCGTTGACGGCGCGGATGAAGCTGCGCACCCGGTCCTTCACGTCCACGTCGAGGCCGATGGTGGGCTCGTCGAGGAAGAGCAGCCGCGGCTGGTGGAGCAGCGACGCCGCCAGGTCGCAGCGCATGCGCTGGCCGAGCGAGAGCTTGCGCACCGGCGTGTGGAGCAGCGGCTCGAGGTCGAGCACCTCGGTGAACTCGGCGATCCGCGCCCGGAGCTCCGCGTCGGTGACGCCGTAGATCCGCGCCAGCAGCCGGAACGCCTCGATCACCGCGATGTCCCACCACAGCTGGGTGCGCTGCCCGAACACCACGCCGATCTGATGCACGTAGTGGCGCCGCTCCTCGAGGGGCTCGAAGCCCGCCACCCGCACGTACCCGGAGGTGGGCTTGAGGATGCCGGTGAGCACCTTGATGGTGGTCGACTTCCCGGCGCCGTTGGCGCCGATGTAGCCGACCCGCTCGCCCTCGGCGACCCTGAAGCTGATGCTCTCGATGGCGCGCTTCGATTCCTTGCGCGGCTTCACGAGGTCGACGAGCGCGCCGCGCAGCCCCTCGCGCTTGCGGGTGGTGCGGTACTCCTTCACGAGGTCGCGGACCTCGATGATCGGTGGCGCGCCGGCAGTGGCCACCTCGATTCCCGGCGACAGAGCGGACATGGCGCGCTAGCGTATCCGCGCCCCACGGGGGGCGGGGAGGCGAGGATGACGATCGATCGCGCGGCCGAGCGCCGTGGCAGGGCAGCGCTGCGCGCCGGCCTCGTGGCGCTGGCGGTGACCGGCCTCGGCGCCGCGGTGGCCGCCGCCGGGGCGGAGCCGGGTGGCGCGCTGGCCGCCGCCGGCGCGGCGCCGGAGAGCCCCTTCGCGCTGCCGATCGCGCGGGTCACGCCGAGCCCGTCCCAGCCCTCGCGGGCGCCGATCCCGCAGGGCTGGACCGTCGAGTCGGTCGCGATGTCGCCGAGCGCGGCCGAAGCGGCGCTGCTGCTCGGACACGGCACCAACGACACCACCGTCGCCACGTGGCGCGCCGGCGACGCCGCCGCCAACCCCGCGGAGGTGCGCTGGCCCTCGGGATTCGTGGCGCGTGGTGCCGCCGCCGACGGGGCGCCGATCACGGCGCTCGCGTGGCACCCGACCGAGCGCGTGATCTACGTGGCGGGCACGCTCGCCGGGCGCGCCGCGATCGTCGCGCTCACCGAGGAGGGTGACCACTGGAACGCGGTCCGTCTCGGCGAGGGGCCGGATGCGCTGCGCTCGCTGGTGGTGGGGCCGCGGCCCTACGTGACCGGTTGGGACCCCGAGACCCGTGAGCACAGGCTCTTCTTCGGTGCGACGCCGCGGGGAGGTGGCACCCAGGTCCGGTCCTTGACCGAACGCGGGCGCAAGCCGTACACGGCGATCGCGGCGGTCCTGCCTAGGCCGCCCGGCGGTGACGAGGCGGAGGCGCCGAGCGCGATCCGCGCGGCGTGGGCCGAGCCGGAGGCGTTCCACCCGGCGGGGCACCGCCTGATCTGGCGCGACGCCGAGGGCTGCCATCACGCCGCGGTCTACGACCGCCAGTCGTGGGCCAGGAGCCAGCCGCTGCCGGCGGCGGTGCCGTGCGGCGGCGTGGTGCGCGTGCCGCCCAACGGCGACGGCGTGTTGCGGTGGTCGAGCGGCGCGCCGGGGGTCGCGCTCTACCAGGACGAGGGCAAGTCGATCACCACGCTCGCGCCCGAGGTCACGTTCACCACGCCGCCGGCGATGACGCCGGACGGCCGCGGCCTGATCGGCGCGGTGACAGGCGCGCGCGGCGGCGGTGCGGCCCACATCGCCTTCGTGCCGGTCACGGTGCCGCTCGGCGACGTCGCGGACGCGTGGATGTTCGCGCGCGGCGCCGACGACCGGGCGCGCCTCGCCCGCGACGGTGGCGTGTTCCGGCCGCTCGCGATGGACCAGCTCTACTCGCTCTACGACACCGAGCGCTACGAGTGCGGTGGGCTCGACACCGCCGCGCCCGCGCGGCCCTACCTGGTGACCACCGACGTGTTCTGGGAGGTGTTCTCGGCGGCCTACGAGGGGCTCTTCATCGTCGAGGAGCGCTCGCGGGCGATCCCGGCGTTCTGGAGGCTCGTCGACGAGGGAGCCAAGGCGTCCGCCGCGAGCGGGGACGCCGCCGCGCCGCGGTGGAGGAAGGTGTTCGGCGCGCTCGCCGCCGTCAGGAAGGGCGACCGCTCGAACGCCGAGGCTGTGAGGATCCTCGAGGCGCGCGGTCGCGCGAAGTCGCCGGTGCTCGGGGTGGAGGTCGACTACGCCGACCTCGAGGCGCGCGGCCACTACGCCGCCACACCCGACCGGCAGCGCTACTTCGCGGCGTTCCGCTACCTCGCGACGCTGCCGCTCGAGGCCGCCGACCTGGCGTTCCTGGGCACACTGCCCGCGAGCGTCCGCGACGCGGCCGCCGCGTGGGCGGCGCCCTACCAGGAGCTCAAGGCGCCGTCGCGGGTGCCGTCGGCGTGGGGGGGCGCGAGCGCCGCGCCGGGCTACGCGCGCCACGCCCCCGGCGAGCCCTCGCTCTTCCCGCTCGGCTGGGGCCGCGACAGCGAGGTGCTGTGGCGCACCGTGTTCCACCGCGACTGGCCCGAGGCCGAGCAGATCGTGAGCGACGCGGGGCCGCGCGCGCTGCCCTCGGGCCTCGACGTGGCGGCCGCGCTCGGCAGCGGCTTCGCGCGCACCCTCCTCGACGAGAGCGGCGTCACCGCCGCCCATCCGCGCCTCGGTCCCACCCTCGACCAGCTCGCCGGAGACCTGCAGCGCCTCGGGCCGGCGGCGGCCGCGGTGACGGCGGCGGGCAGCCCGCCCGCGAGCGATCTCTACGACGAGTGGCTCGCGGCGCTCGCGATCCAGTGGTCGAGCGGCGTGCCGGGGCCGGCGGCCGCGAGCGGCGAGAAGGCCGAGCGGCTGTGGCAGACCAAGCGCCTCCAGACCGGTCTCGCGTCGTGGGCGACGCTGCGCCACGCGACCGTGCTCGTCAATGAGCGCTCCGTCGCCGAGTGCGGCGAGGGTGGCTTCGAGCCGATCGTCATGGACCCGCCGCGCGGCTACGTCGAGCCCGACCCCGCCACCTTCGAGGCGATCGCGCGGCTCTTCGAGAGCGCCGCCGCGCTGGTCGCGCGCGATCCCGCCCTCGCCGGCGCGAAGAGCCCGATCGCCCGCGAGTTCGGCGACGCTCCCGACCCCGACCCGGCGGCGGCGAAGGACGTGGTGATCGGCCTCGGCAGGCGCCTCGCCAACAGCGCCGCCAAGGCGCGGCTCTTCGCCGACATGGCGCGCAAGGAGGTGCGCGGCGAGGACCTCACGCCCGCCGACTACCAGGAGATCTTCGACGTCGGGCGCGTCGCCGAGCACCACGTGCTGGTCTACAAGAGCCTCGCGCGCGACGACCTCGCGCTCTCCAACCCCGAGCCGATGCCGCGGGTCGCGGACGTCGCCGACGGCCGCGCCGCGGGCGGCGGGATCCTGCACGTGGGCGTGGGCTACCCGCTGGAGTGGGACCAGGTGGTGCCGTTCTACGGCCGCCGCCAGGTGGTGAAGGGGCCGGTCTACGGCTACTACGAGGTGGAGCGGCCCGCGCCTCTCGACGACGCCACCTGGCGCAAGGAGGTCGGCAAGCTGCCGCGTCCCGCGTGGGTGGAGCCGTACGTGGGAGGGCCGCCGTGCGATTGCGCCCCCGCGCCGGCGCTCTGATCGCGGCCGCGGCGCTCGCCGGCCAGTTGCTCGCGTCGACGCCGGCGCGCGCCGAGCGGCTGTTGTTCGTGGGCGACGTGCTGCTCGCCCGCCAGGTCGAGGACGAGGTCGCGAGCCGCGACAGCGACCCGTTCCGCGGTGTGCGCGAGCTCTTCGCGTCGGCCGACTGGGTCGCGGGGAACCTCGAGGGCGCGGTCGGCGCGCCTTCCGGGTGCGACCCGAAGCTCGCCGCGAGCGGCACCTGCTTCGCGGTGCCCGCGGCGCTGCTGGCGCGCGCGCGCGGCGCCGGCTTCGCGGCGCTCTCGCTCGAGAACAACCACCGCGCCGACCTCGGTGACGCGGGACGCGCGCGGACCCGCGCGGCGGTCGCCGGGGCGGGGATGTCGCCGCTCACGTTCGAGGGCTCGCCGGCCTTCGTGCGGGTCGGGTCCCTCGACGTGGCGGTTATCGCCCTCGACCGCGTTCCCGACATCGGCGGCGCGAGCGACGCGCTGCCCTCGGTGGAGCTGGCGCGCAAGCTGCGCCTGGCGCGCGCGCTGGCGCAGGTCACGCTGGTGTCGGTGCACTGGGGTCGCGAGCTGGTCGACTGGCCGGACGCGAGCCAGCGCGCCGCGGCAAGCTGGCTCGTCGAGCACGGCGCCGACGTGATCCTCGGCCACCACCCGCACGTCGTGCAGCCCGCCGAGTGTCTCGCCGGGCGGCCGGTCTTCTACTCGCTCGGCAACCACCTCTTCGACCAGAAGTACCCCGAGACCCGGCGCGGGCGGATCGCCGACTGCCGCCTGCACGGCGAGCGGCTGCGCTGCGGCGCGCTCGCCACCGAGGCCGAGGCGCGGAGCACCGCGCCGCGGGTGGTGGGCGCCGACGGCGAGGTCGACAACGCGCTCGCGGGCTGCGCCGTGCCGCTGCGCGAGCGGCTCGCGGTGAGCGGCTTCACGCTCGCGGCCGAGCCGACGCCGGTGCGCGGCGAGCCGGCCGGGACCGCGCTCCGCGGCACCCAGGGGGAGCGCGTGTGGCGCACCCGTCCCGCGCCGCTGCTCTCGGCCGAGCGGATGGTCGCGGGCCAGGGCGATGAGCTCTTGTTCGCGCTCGAGTCGCACTTCTCGCCGCTCGACGGCCAGGTCGCGCCGCGGCCCTACGTCTACGCGGTCTCGGCGCGCGGGCTCACCGCGCGCTGGCGCGGCAGCGCGCTCGCGTGGCCGCTCGCCGACGCGATCGTGCTGCCGAGCGGGCGGGTGTGCGCGCTCCACGATGGCCGCTCGTTCGTCGCCGGGACCGAGGCCGCGGTGGGTGCCGCCGACGAGGCGCGCGCCGCCCACGTCGCCCTCTACCGCTGGAACGGCTTCGGCTTCAGCGCCGCCGAGGAGCCGGACCAGCGCGCCGCGTGCGCCGCAGCGTTCGGCGTGGCGGAGGTCCGCGCCGTGGACGCATCGGCGGCCGGTGGGGCGGGGCCGACGCTCAGCCGGTGAAGCGGGCGCGCCAGCCGGCGTCGCGGTGGAGCGCGGTGGGCTTCACGTCGCCGAGGCGCTGGCCGAGCGAGGCGCAGCCGTCGAGGTAGCGCCGCGCCGCGTCGCGGACCGCCAGACACTCGAGCGGCGCGAGCTGGCCGAGGCGGCGCGCGTAGTCGTAGTGGGGATTGGCGGCGAGCGCTTGGTCGAGGCGCGCGGCCAGCTCGGCGCCGCCCTCGGGCGCAGAGTCGCTCTCCACGAACAGCACGTAGCGCGCGACCGGCTCCGTCTCGGGGGCGAGCATGGCGAAGCACGGGGGGCCGGAGTGGGATCCGGCGCCGGCCAGCACGTCGGCGAGCGCCCTGGCGACGAAGTCCTCGTGGAGCTTCTCGCCGACGAGGTCCACGACCCGGTCGATGCGGCCGACGAACTCGACGAGCGGTGTCTCGCCGATCCGCCCGACCACCCGCACCGCGTCACCGAGGGCGTAGCGGTAGAGACCGCCGCTGGTGGTGAGGATGACCTCGTAGTCCTGGCCGGCGTCGAGCTGGTCGACCCACAGCGTGCGCTCGTCGGTGCTGCCGGCGGCGCGGAACTCGAGGAGATGAGAGAGCAGCGCCGGCGCGCCGCCGGGGTGGCCGAGGAGCGGGATCGACACCACGCCTTCGGTGGCGAGCAGGCCCTTGCCCTGGAGCTCGACGCCGGGGAAGCGCTCGGCGAGGGCGCGCGCGCCGGCGGCCGACGCACCCGCG
>CAYMQR010000343.1:0-5950 GCA_964392195.1 uncultured bacterium
CGGGTGCGGCGTATCGCCGGGCACGCGGCGCGTGCCCCTCCGACGATCGTCGAGGCCGTCCGTAGGGGCGACCGCCAGGTCGCCCGGGATCGGGGACGATCGGGCCCGATCGCGTCCGCTCCCGGGAGGGCTCACGCCCTCCCCTACGCGCCGACGACGACGCTGGTCATGGAGATCGAGCCGAGGGTCACGGCTCGATTGAAGAAGCTCACCGGCTCGGCTTCGCGCTGGAGCGCGAGCGCGTAGAGCAGCGGCACGTAGTGCTCGGCGGTGGGGATCGAGAGCGCGGCGTCGCGGCCGAGGCGCTCGGGATGGATGAGCGTCTCGTGGTCGCGGGCCTCGATGCGGACCGTGACCTCGGCGTCGAAGCGCTCCGCCCAGTCGTAGCCGCCGGCGCGGCCGAAGTCGACGAGCCCGAGGTTGTGGACGATGTCGCCGCTGCCGGCGATCAGCACGCCGCGCTCGCGAAGCGGCGCAAACGCCTTCGCGAGCTCGTAGTGCTCGGCCAGTGAGCGCCCCCGGTCGAGGCTGAGCTGGACGATCGGCACGTCGGCGTCCGGGTACATCGCGGTCAGCACCGCCCACGCGCCGTGATCGAGGCCGCGCGACGGGTCGACGCGGACCTCGACGCCACTCGCCGACCCGAGAAGCTCCGCGACCTCGCGCGCCAGCTCCGGATCACCCGGCGCCGGGTACTGGACCTCGAACAGCGCCCGCGGGAAACCGCCGAAGTCGTGGATGGTGGGCGGCGCCGCCGAGCCGGTGACCGCGACCCCGCGCGTCTCCCAGTGGGCCGACACGCACAGCACCGCGCGCGGCCGCGGCAGCCGCGCGGCCAGCTCGGCCCAGCCGCGCCGGAACGGGCCGTCCTCGATCGCGTTCATCGGCGAGCCGTGGCCGAGGAACACCGCCGGCATGCGCCGGCCCGCCGGCGACGCCTCAGGCATCCGGCGAGATCACCGTGCCCGGCACGATCACCGCGTTCTTGGGGATCGCCACCACGCCGTCGCGCACGGTCCAGTCGTGCTCGCGGATCTCGGTGCCGCGCGGGAACGGCTCGATCCGGACGTTGGCGCCGATCCGCGCGTTCTTGTCGATGATCGCGCCGCGGATGTGCGACCCGCGGCCGATGCCGATCGACGGCTGCTCGGGCGAGGGCTTGAAGTCGACGGCGTCGTAGTGGTCGGCGCCCATCAGGATCGAGTCGCGGATCAGCACGTCCTCGCCGATCACGCTGCGGATCCCGACCAGCGAGTTGTGGATCTCGGCGCCCTCGATGAGGCAGCCGTCGCACAGCAGCACGTGGTCGAGCCGCACGTCGTAGATCCGCGAGCCCGGCAGGAAGCGCGGGTGGGTGAAGATCGGCCGCGCCGGGTCGTGAAAGCGGAACGGCGAGTTGGGCTGCGCGAGCGCCAGGTTCGCCTCGTAGAACGAGCGCATCGTGCCGATGTCCTCCCAGTAGCCCTGGAAGGGATAGGCGAACACGCGGCGGTCGCCGATCGCGGCGGGGATGATGTCGGAGCCGAAGTCGTCGAGCTTGGAGTCGAGCAGCTCGGCCAGCGCCTCGATGGTGAAGACGTAGATGCCCATCGAGCCGAGGTACGGGCAGTCCGCGTCGTCGCGGCTCGCGAACTCGTCGAGGAGCGCCTTGGTCTTGGGCTTCTCGCAGAACGCCGTGATGCGGTGGCTGGAGTCGTGCTTGAGGATCCCGAAGCGGCCCGCCTCCTCGCGCGACACCGGCTTCGCGGCGACGGTGATGTGGGCCTTGTTGCCGACGTGCTGCGCCATCATCTCCGCGTAGTCCATGCGGTAGATGTGGTCGCCGGCCAGGATCAGCACGTGCTTCACGCCGGTGGCGCGGATCTCGGAGAGCTGCTTGCGCACCGCGTCCGCGGTGCCCTGGTACCAGCCGTCGTCGCTCGTGAGGCTCTGCTCGGCGGCCCAGATCTGCACCCAGCCGGGTCGGAAGAAGTCGAAGTTGTAGGTCTGCGAGATGTGGCGATGGAGCGACACCGAGTTGAACTGGGTGAGGATCGCCACCTGGTGGATGCCCGAGTTCAGGCAGTTCGAGAGCGGGATGTCGATCAGGCGGTACTTGCCGCCGATCGGCACCGCGGGCTTGGCGCGCTCGCGGGTGAGCGGCCACAGCCGCTCGCCGCGACCACCACCGAGGACGAGACCGAGGACGTCGGACGTAGGCATGGTGAGCTCCACGCGGATCGTGAGCTCACGCGCGATCGGCGTGCGGGCACCGCCGTGCCGCGCGCGAGGGTGGGAATGTACTCGGCCGGGATCGCGAAATCACGTCGCCGGCGCGACATCTCGCGCACGGTCCCGGGGGATCACGCCTCCGGCGCCCCGGACGGCGCGTGCCGGCCGGCGATCGTCACGCGGAGGCGGCGGAGCGCTGCGGCTCGAGGCCGGCGAGCACCCGCCCCACCTCCTGGCTCCCGGCGGCGCGCAGCGCCTCCTCGAGGCCGCGGTGGAGCACCGCCAGCCGCTCGTCGAGGACGCCGTGGGCGATGTCGGCGAGGGTGCCGACCCCTTGGTGGCGGAACGTGAGCAGCACGTCGCCGACCGCCATGCGGCTCAGGTCGCGAGCCGGCAGCAGCGCCTCCGGCGGGTCCATCGAGCGCGCCAGCAGGCCGCTGCGGACCAGCGTGTCGACGATCTCCAGCGTGGTCGCGCGGGGGAGGTCGATGCCGGCGGCCAGGTCGCCGGCCGTGAGCGGCGGCTCCCCCGCCGTGAAGCGCTGCGCGATCAGGGTGAGGAACTCGAGCGCCGCGCGCTCGCGCACCGCGATCGAGAGGTCGTGGCGCTTGATCGGCGGATGGTAGGTCTGCTCGTGCTGGACCGCGTACGCGATCTCGCCGCCGAGCAGCACGATGATCCAGCTGACCCGCAGCCACACCAGGAAGATCGGCAGCGACGCGAACGTGCCGTAGAGCGCGTTGAAGTTCGCCACGCCCACCTGGAAGTGGATGTAGAGGCGCTGCGTGAGGTGCCAGATCAAGCCGGCCACCACGCCGCCGATCAGCGCCGCGTGGAAGCGCACCCGCGTGTTCGGCACGAACGCGTAGAGGAACGTCAGCGCCGCGGCGATCGAGACCACGGGCAGGAGCCGCAGCGCCAGGTTCCACGCCCGCGACATCATCTCGTCCTCGAGGAAGTGCTGCACGAAGGCGCTGGACGAGAGGCTCGCGGTGAGCGTGGTCGACGCCACGAAGAGCAGCGGCGCGAACAGCAGCACCGCCACGTAGTCCGCGAACTTGCGGTGCAGCGCGCGGCTCTCGGTGACCCCCCACACCTGGTTGAGCGAGCGCTCGATCGCGCCGAGCATGACCGCCACGGTCCACAGCGTCACCACGAGCCCGATGGTGCCGAGCGCGGTCAGGTTGGTGCCCTCGACGTAGGACATGATCCAGCGCGCGAGGTCACGCTGCCCGACCGCCAGCGTGCTGAAGAACTCCTCGTCGAAGCGGCTCTGCAGCCCGAGCCCCTTCGCGATCGAGAAGCCGAGCGCCAGGAACGGTACCAGCGAGAAGAGCGTCATGAAGGTCAGCGCCGACGAGGTGAGCAGCACCTGGTCGTCGCGGAAGCCGTGCGCGACCACGTAGGTGAACCGAGCCGCCCTGCGCCGCACCTGCGCCTCCGCCGGCAGCCCGGCGGGGACGGGGCGCCAGATCCGATCGTGGAAGTAATGGTGGAGGCGCTGGGTGCCCCGGGATAGCGAGTCCATGAACGACATCGTGACCTCCGTCCGCGGGGCGCACGCCGGGCCACCCCTCGCGGACACCGTGACGATACTCTTCCCTCGATGATTCCCGCCTCCCTCGTCGATTGTCGCCACGCCGAGCGCTGCAGCGGTTGCCCGCTGATCGGCCTCGATCCTCCCAGCCAGCTCGCCTGGAAGGCCGCGCGGGTGCGAGCCGCGCTCACGCCCTACGCCGAGCTGAACGCACTGCACGTGGAGCCCATCCGCGCGGCCGAGCCGATTCACGGCTATCGCCGCCGCGCCAAGCTCGTCGCGGCCCCGCCCGCTCACCTCGGGCTCTTCGCTCGCGACACCGACCACGAGGTGGCCGACATCCCGGCGTGCCGCGCGCTGACGCCCGCGCTCGTCGAGGCCGCGGATGCGCTGCGCCGAGCCCTCGCCGCGGGCGGCGAGCGGCTCGGTGCGTTCGATCCGCGCCACCCGCTCCGCCACGCCGTGACTGTGCGGGCGGTCGACCTGCGCGAGACCCGGGCCGGGGACCAGGTGAGCGTGCTCGTGACCCTCGTCCTGAGCGCCGAGTCCGAGCACAACAGTGACGCGCTGCTCGCCGTGGGGCACGAGCTCTTCGAGGCGATCCCGCGCTGCGCGAGCCTCGCCGTGAGCTTCCACGACGGCAGCTCTCCGCAGCTCCTCGGGCGCCGGCTGCGCGTCCTGGGTGGCCGCCACGCGCTGCCCGACGAGCTCGGCGTGGCGGGCCTCCACCAGCTCGCCGCGCACGGTGCCTTCGTGCAGGTCCACCGCGGCCAGGCGGCGGCGCTCGGCGCGCTCGTCGCGGGCGCGCTCGGCGACGCGCTGGGGACACTGGGCGGCGCGCGGGTGCTCGAGCTCTTCGGCGGCTCGGGCGCGCTCGGGCTACCACTCGCCCACGCGGGCGCGCGGGTGCTCGCGATCGAGAGCTTCGTGCCCGCCGTGCAGCGGGCCAACGACGCCGCGTTCGACGCCGGGCTTCGGACCTACGAGGCGCGCGCCGGCGACGCGCGCGAGCTGATCGGCGCGCTCGCCGCGAGCGGTGAGCGCTTCGACGCCGTGCTGGTGAACCCACCGCGCCGCGGCGTGAGCCCGGCGGCCCGGGAAGCGATGCTGCGGGTCGCGCCCCGCGCGGTGGTCTACGTCTCGTGCGACCCCGGCACGCTGGCGCGCGACCTCGCCCGCCTCGAGGTCCTCGGCTTCGCCACCGAGCGGCTCGTGCCGTTCGACATGATCCCGCTCACCGAGGAAGTGGAGTGCGTGGCCGTGCTCACCCCCGCGTCGCCACCGCCGCCGCGCGTCCTCTTCGAGAGCGAGGAGATCGTCGCGGTCGACAAGACCGCCCCCGAGCCGACCATCCCCCACCCGGAGCATCCGGGCTCGCTGCTCGCCCGGGTGCGGGCGCTGCCCGATTGCGAGCACGCCGTGCCGATCCACCGCCTCGACGCGGGTACCTCGGGAGTGGTGCTGTTCGCGAAGCGCGCGGACCACGTGGCCGCGTGGTCGAAGGCGCTCGGCGACGAGACCGCGGGGAAGACCTACCTGGCGCTGGTGCTCGGCATCGTGCGCGCCAAGGGCTCGATCAGCAGGGACGTCCGCGAAGGCAAGCGGCGCCTCGCGGCGCGCAGCCGCTACCAGCGCCTCGAGGTTGTCGCCGGCCACTCGCTGGTGCGAGTGCGGCCCGACCAGGGGCGGACCCACCAGATCCGCCAGCACCTGGCCGCGATCGACCATGCCGTGCTGGGCGACGCTCGCTACGGACACGCACCGAGCAACCGCCACGTCGGCGAGCGCCACGGGCTCGACCGCACGTTCCTGCACTGCGCGCGGATCGAGCTGGCCGACCCCACCGCGAACGGCGAGCGGCTCACGATCGAGAGCGCGCTCGCTCCCGATCTCGCCGCGGTCCTCGAACGGATGCGCGCCCCGGCGCGGCGTGCCGGCGACGACCCGGCGTAGCTCGGGCGCGGCTGGCGGGGGCCCCATCGGGCCCTTTGGGCCCTCTAGGGACTCCTTTTGCCATGATTCGCGGCAAACGCGCGGCTGGCTGTAAGCGATTTGTACCTGTTTTGGCTGGCAACTATTTGCTACTTTCTGCTGGCAACTGCCAGCAGCTCGGGGCGGCCGCTGGCGACCGCTCTCGAGGGTCGGCGCGACGGAGAGGCTGTGAAGCAATTGGGTGCGGCGAGCCCCGGCGGCGACGAGCCG
>CAYMQR010000344.1:0-5949 GCA_964392195.1 uncultured bacterium
GTTGATCACGATGTCGAGCTTGCCGAACGCATCGAGCGCGGTCTTGACGATGCCGGCCGCGCCGTCCGGGTTGGAGACGCTGTTGTAGTCGGGCACGGCCTCGCCGCCAGCCGCCTTGATCTCGTCGCAGACCTTCTGCGCCATCGTCGTGCTGCCGGCGCCGCTGCCGTCGAACGCGCCGCCCAGGTCGTTCACCACCACCTTCGCGCCGCGGCTGGCCAGCAGGAGCGCATGGGAGCGGCCGAGCCCGCCACCCGCACCGGTCACGATCGCCACGCGCCCATCGAATCGAACGTCCGCCATGGTCGAGATCCCCCTTGGGCCCCGCCCTCGGCAGGGTGCCCTGGATGCCCAGCCGCCCGCGGGGCGGCGTGGATCGTTGTCGTATCGTCAGCTCAGCTCAGGCGTTCGCGCTCGAGCCGCACCACCTGCAACAGGTTGATGTCGGTCGTGCCGGCGCCGAGCTCCAGCATCTTGGCATCACGCGCCAGCTTCTCCACGTGGTACTCGCGCATGTAGCCGTACCCGCCGTGGATCTGGATCGAATCCATCGCGACCTCGACCGCGGCCTTCGCGCAGTAGACCTTCTGCGCACACGTGAAGGCGAGGTCGGGCTTGTTCTCGCGAGCCGCCCATGCCAGCCGCATCACCCCGTTCCACACGTTCTGGTAGTGGATGTACATGTTGGCGAGCTTGAGCTGGACCGCCTGGAAGTCGAGGATCGGCCGGCCGAACTGAACGCGGTCCTTGGCGTACTTCATCGAGAGCTCGTAGCAGCGCTCGATGATGCCGAGGCACATGGCCGGGATGCCGCTGCGCTCGTGGCCGAGGTTCTGGCGGGTGTCGTCGCGCGCCGCATCCGGTTCCTTCTCGCGCTCGCCGAGGAGGTTCTCCGCGGGCACTTGGACGTCCTCGAGGAACACCTCGCTGGTCGGCGAGTCCTGCATGCCCATCTTGTCGAAGGGCTGGCCGGTGGAGAGCCCGGGCATGCCGCGCTCGAGGAGGAACGCGTGCACCGCCTTGTTCGGGTTGCCGTCGCCCTTGTCGAGCTTCGCGTAGAGCACGAACACGTCGGCGAACGGACCGTTGGTGATGAAGGTCTTGGTGCCGTTGAGGACGTAGCCGCCGCCGGGCGCTCTCTTGGCGGTGGTGCGCATGCTTCCGAACGCGTCCGAGCCCGAGCCCGGCTCCGAGAGGCACCACGAGCCGACCTTGTCGAGGGTCACGAGCGGGATGCCGTACTTCTCGATCTGGCGCCTCGTGCCCTTGGCCATCACGTTGAAGCCCGCGAGTCCCGTCGACACCCCGAAGCTGGTCGCGTATCCCGGCGAGATGCGCGACATCTCCTTCACCAGCAGGAAGGAGATGAGCGGGTCGCGCATCGCCGACTCGAGCTCGTCGCCTTCCTTGGCCTTGCCGTCGCCGCTCGGGAGAGGCTTGCCGTCCTCGCCCATCTTCGCGAGGCGCTTCCTCAGCGAGGCGCGCAACGCGTCACGCATCCCGAACGCATCCAGCATCTGCCGCATCAGGTCGTACGGCGGCTCACCCTTCTCGAAGCTCGGAACCTTCGGCAGCAACTCGCGCTCGCACCACTGGCGGAACATGTCCTGGACCATCCGGTGCTGATCGCCGAGCTCGAACATGGGGAGGCCTCCGACCTGCTGGGGAAAGCGCAGCCTACCGAGCGGTAGGCTGCGAGCGCGGGAGCAAAGCCGCGCCGCATGGGCCACGTCAAGGGAGCGCCGATGGCGCGCTGCGGCACGTCTTGGAGCCCCGGCGCGCGGTGACTAGCCTTCCGGGCTCCTACCTCGTCACCAGCGCCGCGCGGCCTCGCGTCGCGCGGTTTCCACCCGCGCAGCCCCAGGAGAGAGTCATGAGCGCCATCGCCACCGGTTCCAAGACCGTCGGCCCCCAGCAGGGCACCGTCACCGTGAAGACCTTCAAGGAAGGGCTGTTGAGCAGGATGGGCCACGACCTGGTGATCGAGGCGCGGCAGTGGTCGGCCAAGATCCAGCTCGACTCGACGGAGCCGCCGGCGGGCTCGGTGGAGGTCGACCTCGACCCCAAGTCGCTCACGATCGTGGGGCCGGGTGACCTCACCGACAAGGACAAGACCGAGATCCGCGGCAACATCGAAAAGGACGTGATCCAGTGGGCGAAGTTCCCCGAGATCAAGTTCCGCTCGACCGGCGTCGAGAACGTGAAGAGCGCGGGCGGAAAGGGCACCGCGACGGTGAAGGGCCAGCTCACCCTCCACGGTCACACCCAGCCGGTGGATCTGCCGGTGAGCTTCGAGCCCACCGCAAGCGGAGTGCGCGTGACCGGCGAGGTGACGCTCGCCCAGACCCGCTTCGGCATCAAGCCCTACAAGGCCCCGCTCGGTGTCATCAAGGTGAAGGACGAGCTGAAGGTGCTGTGGGACTTCGTCGTGGCGTGAAGCCCTGGCGCCTGCGCCATCCGGGCGGATGGCGCGGGGCCCCGGTCCCGATCGCCGCGTGAGGCGCGGCCGGTCACGCGCTCAGATCGGGACCGCGAACTCGCGCTTGTAGATCCGCAGCGCGGCCTGCAGCACCGCCACGAACACAGGCCCGAACACCAGCCCAGCGGGTCCCATGGCCGTGGCGCCGCCGAGCAGCGAGAGCATCAGCAGGAGCGGGTGGATGTTGACCCGCCCGCGCATCAGGAGCGGCTTCACCACGTTGTCGGTCTGGGCGATCACCACCAGCCCGAAGAGCGTGATCCCGAGCGCCCAGCCGGAATGGCCGGTGGCGAGGAGATAGAGGGCGCCCGTGATCCACACCAGGGCCGCGCCCAGCGCGGGCACGAACGACATCCCGAACGCGACCATGGCCCAGAGCCCGGCTGGCTCGAGCGGTGAGGCCCAGAAGATCGCCCCGAGCAGCACGCCGTTGAGCGCCGCTGTCGTGGCGATCGCCACGAAGTTGGCGATGATCATCTCGCGTACTTCCTGGGCGATCGCCAGCTCGTGCGCCGAGGCGAGCGGCGAGATCACCATCACGAAGTCGAAGAGCCGCTTGCCCTCGGCGAACAGCACGAACACGAACAGCAACCAGATCGCCACCGCGAGACCCACGTTCGCGGTGGACGCGATCGCCTGCGGCGCGAAACGCGCCAGCGTCGCGCCGATCTGACTGCCGGCGGACACCAGCGGTCCCTTGAGGTCGATCTGCGACGGGTCGAAGCCGGTCAAGTCTCCGGGCACCAGCTCGTCGAGGCGCATCACCACTTGAGTCACCCAGGTCGTGAGCCGGTCGAGCGCGCCGGAGAGCTGACCGCTCTGGAGCTGCTCGACGAGCCCCTGCGAGAACCGGATCACCTGAGTGATGATGACGCTCAGCAGCCCGCCCAGCGGCAGCAGCACGAAGGTGGCGAGCGCCAGCAGCGAGAGCCCGGCGGCCAGGTACGCCCGCCCGCGGCAGCGCCCCAGCATCCAGGCGTAGATGGGAGAGCACAGCACCACGGTGACAGCGGCGAGTCCGGCAGGCACCCAGAACGCGCGCATCATCTGCGCGAAGAGCACCAGCAGGATCGCGAGGAACACCAGGAACGAGACGCGCTCGCTCTTGCGCCGGAGCTCGGGGGGCGGCGTCGTCATGGGGTGGATGGAGCCCGAGGGGGTACCCCGGGCTCCGCGGCGGGGGAAGCCGTCAGGCCGGCACCTCGGCGTTCTTGAGCGCGGCGCGCTGCTTGCGAGCGAACTCCTTGAGCTGCCGTTCCATCGCGTTGAATGCGTCGCGGATCGCGACGTGGATGTCCGCGTGGGCGCCGTGCTCGCCTGGCTCGCGGTTCACCACCAGCTCGCTGCCCGGCACGCTGACGTCGATGCGGATCTGGAAGACCTTGCGCTCCTTCTGCGAATGGCGATTGGGAGCCTCGATCACGACGCGGCAGTTCTGGATCCGTTCGTAGAAGTGCGCGAGCTTCTCGGTGCGTTCCTTCAGCACGGTTTCGATCGCATCGGAGCTCTCGAGCTCGTGGAACGTGATCTGGAGCGGAATCTCCATGGTCATGCCTCGCTGTAGCCGCGGGCGGCACCGACCCGCGGGCTGAGGGGTATCGAACGGAGCGGAGAGAGGGACGACTTCGGATGGAGCAAGGCATCCCGGGTGGATCGTGGACGCGAGCCCGATCGCGACACGCTCAGGTGCTGCTCGCGGCCGCCGCGGTGAGCAGCGGAGCCATCTCGGCGCCGGGCTTGTCCGGGTACCGCGTGAAGAGCTGGCCCCAGTGGGTCTCGCGGCACCACTTCTCGAAGGTCTTCTTGTCCTTGAGCGGCCAGCGGTAATAGTCGTGGTACGCCTCGCTACCGAAGACGAACGCCCACACCAGCGGGGTGTGGAAGAACAGCTTCTGCGCCCACTTGAGCGGTCCGAACCACATCAGGTCGCCGACCATGCTGGCGCCGTTGTCGCCGACCACGAAGCCCCAGCTCTCCTTCGAGATGTCGGCGCCGACGACCTCGATCTCGTCGAACTTGCCGACGCCCAGGCCGGCCTCGTGCGCGAGCCGGATGTACTCGAGCTTCATCGGATCGAAGCCCATCATCTTCGCGGCCACCGCATCGATCGCAACCTGGTCTTCGGACGCCAGGATGTAATCCTTGATCACCGGGATCATGGTCCGCGGCCCGGGGCCATTGCCCGCCGTGGTGCCGTCCATCACCGCGAACAGGCCGCTGTGGATCTGCTGCTGGATGGCGAGCAGGTCCACCAGCGTCTTGTGGATCCACGAGTGGGTGTAGTGGCGGTGGTTGTGGAGCAGCCCACCGAAGGCGTTCTTCATCGCGCCGGTGGTCTCGGTGTAGATGTGGCACTTCACCGTCGGCAGGTGGACGATGTTCTTGCCGAAGAAGTAGTCGGGGATGCGGATCCCGTCCGGGTAGATCCGGTGCAGCACCCGGGTCTCCTTCTCGGGCTTCACGACCACCCACTTCATGTCCTCTTCCTTGAAGTTGAAGAGGACGGGGATGTCGTACTTCTTGAACAGCGGCACGTACTTGTTGAGGTCCTCGCCCTTGAAGGCGTCGGTGACCACGGTCTTGTTCTGGACGCAGGTGAGGTCGCGGTAGCCCGCCGCTCGTAGCGCCAGGATCGTCCCCTCGAGCTGCCACGGCGTCGTGTTCGCGCCCGGGAACGGGAAGTGCCAGGAAATGTTGTCCTTCAGGATGGTGGTGGTGTCGGGCTTGAGCGCCTGGCGATAGCCGCCGAGCTCCATCACCTTGTGCGTGTCGTCGAGCACCGACTCGGGCCGCGTCTTGACGACGGCCACGACTCCCTTGGGCATGATCCAATCTCCTCGGTTGCGGTCACGTGCGCGCGGGAAGCGGCCACGCGACCCCGGCCGGTGGCGGTCGATCCCGGCCCACCGGCACTCTCGGTTCGGAGGATACCGCGCGCGGCGGGCACTGTCTCGGAACCGTCGGATCCGCGCGTGCCGATGGTCACAGACGCCGCGTGGCCGCTCGCTCGCGTGCCGCGGGAGCCGTTCGCGAGGCTCGGGGCATGGAGCGGAGCGCGGCTCCGCTCCGCTCGAGCCGGCGCTCAGTACACCTCTTTCACGAAGCGGCGTCCCGCGAGCGTGGCGACATCGTCGTACGCACCCTTCTTGGAGCGGTTCGGCAGCTTGACCTTGGCCCGAGGGACTTCCTCGTACGGGATCCGGGTCAGCAGGTGGGAGATCGCGTTGAGGCGGGCGCGCTTCTTGTCGTCCGAGCGCACGATGTGCCACGGCGCGTGCTCGGTGTCGGTCGCGTCGAGCATCAGGTCGCGTGCGCGTGAGTACTGGTACCACTTCTCCCGCGATGGGAGGTCCATCGGGCTCAGCTTCCACTGCCGCAGCGGATCGCTGATGCGCGCCTCGAACCGCTTCTTCTGCTCCTCGTTCGAGACCTCGAGCCAGAGCTTGATCAGGATGATCCCAGCCTCGGTG
>CAYMQR010000345.1:0-5949 GCA_964392195.1 uncultured bacterium
AGGGCCTCCTCAAGGAGTGGATGGGCGGCGCCTCGATCTACGGCCCGGTCGGCATCGTCGCCGGGCTCGCGTTCTACGCGTTCCCCGCGGCGGTGATGGTGCTCGTCACCGCCCTCTCGACGGCCGACCAGCGGCTCTACGAGGCCGCCGAGTCCCTCGGCGCGGGGCGGCTGCGGACGTTCTGGACCGTGACGCTGCCGGGAGTGCGCTACGGGCTGGTGAGCGCGGCGCTGGTGGTCTTCACCCTGACGGTCACCGACTTCGGCGTGGCCAAGGTCATCGGCGGCAGCTACGCGGTGCTGGCCACCGACATCTACAAGCAGGTGGTGGGCCAGCAGGACTTCCAGATGGGCGCGGTGGTGAGCGTCGTGCTGCTGGTGCCGGCGGTGATCGCGTTCGTCCTCGATCGGTTGCTCGAGAGGCGCCAAGCGGCGCTGGTGTCGGCGCGCTCGGTGCCCTATCGGCCGGCGCCCGACCGCGCCCGCGACGCGCTCTTCACGCTCGCGTGCGGAGCGATCGCGGTGGCGGTGCTCGCCGTGCTCGGGGTCGCGGGCTTCGCGTCGCTGGTGCGGATGTGGCCCTACGACCTGAGCCTGGTCCTCGACAACTACCGCTTCGAGCTGATGGACGGCGGCGGCTGGGGGGCGTACCGCTCGAGCCTGGTGCTCTCCGCGTCCACGGCGGTGATCGGTACGGCGGTGATCTTCGCCGGCGCCTACCTGGTGGAGAAGGCACGCGGGCTCGAGGGCCCGCGCGCGCTGCTGCAGCTCCTCGCCGTGATCCCGCTGGCCGTGCCGGGGGTGGTGCTGGGGCTCGCTTACATCTTCTTCTTCAACGCGCCGGCGAACCCGCTCCACGGCCTCTACCGCACCATGCCGCTCTTGGTGGCGTGCACGATCGTCCACTTCTACAGCGTCGGTCACATGACCGCGGTCACCGCCCTCAAGCAGCTCGACCCCGAGCTCGAGTCGGTCTCCGCGTCTCTCCAGGTGCCGTTCCTGAGGACGCTCGCGCGGGTCACGGTGCCGCTCACGCTGCCCGCGCTCCTCGACATCGGCATGATGCTCTTCGCCAACGCGATGACCACGGTCAGCGCCCTGGTGTTTCTCTACGGCCCCGACACCCAGCTCGCCTCGGTGGCGGTGCTCAACATGGACGACGCCGGCGACACGGCGCCCGCCGCGGCGATGGCGATGGTCATCGTGCTGACCTCCGCGGCGGTGCGCGTGGTCCACGGCCTCGTCGCGCGCTGGCTGGTGCGGCGGGCCGAAGCCTGGAAGGCACGATGAACGACCGACCGACCCCCGATCCCCTCGCCCCGGCGGCGCGGTCGAGCGCGCGCGACCCGTGGCTGCTCACGCCCGGCCCGCTCACCACGTCCACCTCGGTGAAGGCCGCGATGCTCCACGACTGGGGCTCTCGCGACGACGCGTTCATCGCCATGACGGCGCGGGTGCGGGAGCGGATCGCGGCGCTCGCGCACGCCGCGGCCACCCACGAGTGCGTGCCGCTGCAGGGCAGCGGCACGTTCGCGGTCGAGGCGACCCTCGGCACGCTGGTGCCGCGCGAGGGGAGGACGCTGGTGCTGGTGAACGGCGCCTACGGCCGCCGCATGGTGGAGATCCTGCAGCGGATCGGCCGCGCCGTCGCGGTCCGTGGCTGGGAGGAGCACGAGCCGGTCGATCCGTGGGTGGTCGACGACCTGCTCGCCGCCGACCCGTCGCTCGGCCACGTGGCGGTGGTCCACTGCGAGACCACCACCGGCATCCTCAACCCGCTCGCCGAGATCGCCGCGGTGGTCGCGCGCCGCGGACGCCGGCTCCTGATCGACGCGATGAGCGCGTTCGGGGCCATCGAGATCGACGCCCGTGCCACGCCGTTCGAGGCGCTCATGGCGTCGTCGAACAAGTGCCTCGAGGGCGTGCCGGGGATCGGCTTCGCGATCGTCGAGCGCCCGGCGCTCGGGTCCGCGAAGGGCAACGCGCACTCGGTCGCGCTCGACCTCCACGAGCAGTGGAGGGGACTCGAGTCCAACGGCCAGTGGCGCTTCACGCCGCCGACCCACGTGCTCGCCGCGCTCGACCGCGCCGTCGAGGAGCACGCGCTCGAGGGTGGAGTGGCGGGGCGGGGCGCGCGCTACCGCGCCAACTGCGCGCGGCTGGTGGGCGGGATGCGCGCGATGGGCTTCCGCACCTTGCTCCCCGACGAGCTCCAGGCGCCGATCATCGTCACGTTCCATCGCCCCGCCGATCCGCGCTTCGACTTCGAGGCTTTCTACGCGGCGCTGCGCGCGCGCGGCTTCGTCATCTACCCGGGCAAGCTCACCCGCGCGGAGACGTTCCGGATCGGGTGCATCGGCCGGATCGGCCTCGCCGAGATCGACGGCGCCTTGCGCGCGATCGAGGAGGCGGTGCGCGATCTCGGCTTCGACCCCGCGGCTGCCTGACCTCCCGTCCCCCGCCACCGGAGTGACCTCATGACCTCGTTCCTCTACCGCGGTCCGGTCCGGGCCGTGATCTTCGACTGGGCCGGCACCGTCGTCGACTTCGGCTCGCGCGCGCCGGCGAGCGCCTTCCAGCAGGTCTTCGAGTCGGAGGGCGTGCCGATCACCGTCGACGAAGCGCGTGGCCCGATGGGCATGGGCAAGCGCGAGCACATCCAGGCCGTCTGCCGCATGCCCGCGGTCGCGGAGCGCTGGCGCGAGAAGCACGGCCGCGACTGCGACGAGCGCGACGTGGACCGCATGTACGCCGCGTTCGTGCCGATCCAGATCGCCTGCATCAAGCTCCACGCCGACCTCGTCCCGGGCACCCTCGACACCCTGGCCGCCCTCGACGAACGCGGCATCAAGATCGGCAGCACCACCGGCTACGCGCGCGAGATGATGGACGTGCTGGTGCCCGAGGCGGCCGAGCGCGGCTTCGCTCCCGACGCCATGGTGTGCGCCTCCGACGTGCTCGAGGCGCGGCCGTCGCCGCTCATGTGCTACCGCAACGCGCTGGCGCTCGGGGTATGGCCGCTCGAGGCCTGCATCAAGGTCGACGACACGGTCCCCGGGATCGAGGAGGGCCGTAACGCCGGCATGTGGACCGTGGGCGTGACGCTCACCGGCAACGAGCTCGGGCTCTCGCCCGCCGAGCTCGCGGCGCTCCCCGCCGAGGAGCGCGCGCACCGCAACGGCGTGGCGGCGGCGCGCCTCGGCACCGCGGGCGCCCACTTCGTGATCGACGGCGTCGGCGACCTCATGGCGGTGGTCGACGAGGTCGAGCGGCGGCTGGCGCGCGGGGAGCGGCCATGAGCGGCGGCGCCGGCGTCCTCGACGAGATCCGCGCGCTCTTCGCGGGGCGCGGCTCGGCGGCGTACTTCGGCGAGCGCGTGACGCAGCTCGAGCACGCATTGCAGTGCGCGTGGCTGGCCGAGCGGGCGGGGGCTTCGCCGCGCATGATCGTCGCCGCGCTGTGCCACGACGTCGGGCACCTGCTCCACGACGCGGGCGAGGACTGCGCCGAGCGCGGCGTGGACGCTCGTCACGAGGCGCTGGGCGGCCGGTTCCTGGCGTCGCGGTTCGACCACGACGTGGCGGAGCCGGTCGCGCTGCACGTCGCCGCGAAGCGGTTCCTGGCGTCGCAGAGCGAGTCGTACCGCCTGAGCCTCTCGCCGGCCTCGTCGCGGAGCCTCGCGCTGCAGGGAGGCCCGATGTCGCCCTGGGAGGCGGACCGCTTCGCCAACCAGCCCTACGCGGGAGACGCCGTCGCGCTCAGACGCTGGGACGACGAGGCCAAGATCGCCGGCCTCGCCACGCCGGAGCTCGACCACTACCTGCGCCACGCGGAGCGCTACCTCGCCCGCTCGGCGGACGCCGCATGAGCGCGGCGCCGGGGTCCGGAGAGGTGCCGCGCGCGGCGTCCTTCGCCGCCGAGGCGTCGAGCGCGCCCCCTTGGGACGAGGCCAGCCTCGGGGCGCTGATCGCCGAGCTCGACGGGCTGGTCGCCGGGGCGATCGAGCTCGAGGGCCGGCTCGCCGCGGATCTGACCCGCGTCCACTCCGAGCACCGCGCCAGCGCGCTCAACCTCGTCCACTACCTGGCGCTCAGGCGCCGCGACATCCGCTCGTTGCAGAAGAAGCTCGCGGCGCTCGGGCTGTCGTCGCTGGGCCGGATCGAGTCGCACGTGCTCGGCAACGTGCTGGCGGTGCGGCGGATCCTCGGCCTCCTCGCGGGCACGCCCGCGACCGAAGCGGCGACCGCCGGGCTCGAGCACACCGTCCTCGACTACCGCGCGGGAAAGGACCTGCTTCACCGCCACACCGACGCGCTCCTTGGCGCGCGCTCGTCGTCGCGGGCCGTGCGCATCATGGTCACCATGCCGACCGAGGCGGCCACCGACGCCGCCTGGGTGCGGGCGCTGGTCGCGAACGGGATGGACTGCATGCGCATCAACTGCGCGCACGACGGACCGCCCGAGTGGACGGCGATGATCGAGAACCTCCGCGCGGCGAGCGCCGAGCTCGGCAAGCCGTGCAAGGTGCTCATGGACCTCGCGGGCCCGAAGCTGCGCACCGGCGCGCTCGGCATCGAGGGTCAGGTGCTCAAGTGGCGGCCAGCGCGAGATCGTCGCGGCCGGGTGTCGCGCCCTGCGCGAGTCTGGCTCACCGCGCGCGAGACACCGGCGCACCATCCGGACGCGGGAGGCACGCTCCTCGTGCCCGGCGAGTGGCTCGAGCAGCTCCGGCGCCACGCGCGGCTCGGGCTCGTGGACCTGCGCGGCAAGCGGCGGGTGTTGCGAGTGGTCGAGCGCGCGCGGGGTGGGGTGTGGGCCGAGTCGGGTGCCACGACCTACCTCGACGCGGGGCGCTCCGTCCGCCTCGCGAGGCTCGCGATCGAGGGCGCTGGGGAACGCGTCGAGGCGCACGTGGGGCCGCTGCCGCCAGCCGCCGAGTTCCTGCTGCTCGGGATCGGCGACACGCTGATCGTCAGCCGTGACCCGGAGCCGGGGCGCGGCGCGCGCCGCGACCGCGAAGGACGCCTGATCGAGCCGGCGCGGATCCCGTGTTCGCTACCCGAGGTGTTCGCGGACGTGCGCGTGGGTGAGTCGATCTGGTTCGACGACGGTCGCATCGGCGCGGTGGTGGTGGGCGCGAGCTCGGAGGCGCTCACGGTGCGGATCACCCACGCGGAGCCGGGCGGTTCGAAGCTGCGCGCCGACAAGGGCATCAACCTCCCCGACAGCCAGCTTCGCCTCCCCGCGCTCACCGCCGAGGACCTCGAGAACCTCGCCTTCGTGGCCCGCCACGCCGACCTGGTCGGCCTCTCCTTCGTGAAGCACCCCGACGACGTCCGCATGCTGCACCGCAAGCTCGACGAGCTCGGCGCGCCCGCGCTCGGCGTCGTGCTCAAGATCGAGACGCGTCAGGCGTTCGATCGCCTCCCGAAGCTCCTCCTCGCCGCGCTCGCGAAGCGGCCCGTCGGCGTGATGATCGCGCGCGGCGACCTGGCGGTGGAGTGCGGCTTCGAGCGCCTCGCCGAGCTCCAGGAAGAGATCCTGTGGCTGTGCGAGGCCGCGCACGTGCCGGTGATCTGGGCGACCCAGGTGCTCGAGAGCCTCGCCAAGAAGGGCCGGCCGTCGCGCGCCGAGATCACCGACGCCGCGATGGGCGAGCGCGCCGAGTGCGTGATGCTGAACAAGGGCCCGCACATCCTGGCTGCCGTGGACGCGCTCGTGAGCATCCTGAACCGCATGGGAAAACACCAGGACAAGAAGACCTCCCGGCTCCGCCGCCTCCACTTCTAAGGTTGCCTGAACGGTTGAGGCGGTGAAGTTTCTTGAACGAACTTCCCTGAAGCGCCGAAATTTTCAAGCCGGCAGCTCCGGAGCCCTCGTTTTCAGCGGCGGCGGGCTCCTCGCGAGCTGTGCCCCGCAAGGCACGCGGCTTGCGAGCGGTGTCCGAGGA
>CAYMQR010000346.1:0-5902 GCA_964392195.1 uncultured bacterium
CTCTCGAGGTTGCCACCGAGGCTCTGCACGACCGTGGCGCCCGCCGTGACGGGACACGCGTTGACGAACACCGAGTTGATGAACGTGGTGGCGGCGTCGAGTGGCTCGATGCTCGGCGCCGGGCGCGCCGAGGTAGCCGCCGGCGGCGGCGCCGGCTCTACCACGGTGACGTTGCGGAACGAGCTCGTCACCGAGAAATTCACCAAGCTCTCGAGCAACAGGCTCGCCGCCAGCTCGGTCGCCACGTTGCCGCTGATCGTCGAGTTGCCGACGTCCACTGGCGCCGCGCCGCCGTCGGTCTGGAGCGCGAGCCCACCGCCGCGCCGGGCCGAGTTGCCGATCACGGCCGAGCGCCCGATCGTCACCGCGGCGCTGAGCGTCGCGATGCCGCCGCCCACGTCCGCGCTGTTCGAGTCGACGACGGTGTCCTCGATCAGCGCCTTGCCGTAGGTGACGGCGATCCCACCCCCGCGCTGGCTCGGGCTCGCGTTCCCGATCACCTTCGTACGCGTCGCCGTGAGCAGCTCGGCGGTCGCGCCGTTCACGTAGCCGTACACCGCGATCCCGCCGCCGGGGCCCGTCGCCGCGTTGTCCCGCACCTCCACGCCGTCCAGCGCGAGTCCGCCCGGGCCGGAGTAGAAGCTGCAGTTGATCCCCCCGCCCGGACCGCCGTACGGCGGGTCGGTCTCGAGGTCGACGACGTTGTCGTGGACGGTCGTGTTCTTCAGGGTCAGGTGGGCGGGCGTGGAGACCTGCAGGCCACCTCCCGAGTCGGCGTGGTTGGAGGCGATCTCCGAGTCCTCGATGAGCGAGCCCTCGGCGGTGCCGGCGAGATAGAGCCCGCCGCCGCCACCGGCCTCGTTATCGAGGATCTGCGTCCGGCGAACGATGACCACGCCGTCGCCCGAGCCGATGGCGCCGCCGCGGATCGGCCGGAAACAGCCGCACATCTCGTAGGTGCAGTAACAGTCTGCGCCGGTGGATCGGTTGTCGCGGAGGATCGAGTCCTCGACCGTCAGCGAGGTCCCGAGATTTCCCACGCCCGAGCCGTAGACGTTCCCTCCCGTGTTGGGCGCGCGGCCCCCCCGCACCGTGAGCCTCTGCAGGGTGAGCGCGCCGCCCGGGTGCACGTAGATCGCGCGATCGAGGTGGTTCGCGTCGAGGATCGTCTTGGTGGCCCCGGCGCCGACGATGGCGAGCGCGCCGGTCACGTCGAGGTCACCGGTGAGGCCGGCGTCCTCGTTCGCGCCCGCGAGCGTCAGCTTGAAGGTCGCGGCGCCGAGCACGATGGCGTCGCTGCCGGATCCGGCCGGGCACGCGTCGACGCGCGCGCGGCGGTTGGCCGCGAGGACCGCCTCGCGGAGGGTGCAGTTGCCGTTCGCGGCGACGTCGTCCGCGGTGGTCGTGACGGTGATGGTGGCGGCGGCCGCGAGCGAGCTCCACGCCAGGACCGCGCTGACCGCCCAGCAACGGGCCAGCCGCCAGGCGACCCGGCGCCGAGCGCTCATGCGCGCAGCTCGGCGAACGGGATCGGCTCGGCGGGATCCGGGGTGTGGAGCGCCAGCGCGCGCTCCCACCAGCCGACGTCGTGCCACGCCCCGAGCTTCCAGCCGATCCGCCGGTAGACGCCGAGCTTCTCGAAGCCGACCGCCTCGTGGAGCCCGACGCTCGCCGCGTTGGGCAGGGTGATACCGGCGTAGGCGTTGCGCAGCCCCTGACGGACGAGGATCGGGAAGAGCGACCGGTAGAGGTCGCGGCCGGCCCCGCGGCGCTGCGCCGCGCCGTCCACGTACACCGCGACCTCGACGCACCACCGGTACGCGGCGCGCGCGCGGTGCTCGCTCGCGTAGGCGTAGCCGGTGATCCGCCCGCCCTCTTCCCACACCAGCCACGGGAAGCGCGCGAGGGTCCGCGCGATCCGCTCGCTCATCGCATCGGCGCTCGGCGCCTCGGTCTCGAAGGTGATCGGCGTCTCGACGACGTAGGGCGCGTAGATCTCGGCGACCCGCGCGCCGTCCTCGGGACGCGCGAGTCGCACGTTCGCGCTCGCGATCTCGATCATGCCGTCTCCTTAAGAGCGAGCCCCGCGCTCTCGGACACCAGGCGGAAGGCCCGCCCGCACGAGCAAGCGAGCGCCTCCGGGAGGCGCTCCCCGCAGTCGCACATCCACCCGGCGAAGCGCGCCGGGTTGCCGATCACCAGCGCTCGCGCCGGCACGTCGTGGGTCACGACCGCGCCCGCGCCGACGAACGCCGCCTCGCCGATCGTGACGCCGCACACCACCGTCACGTTGGCGCCGATCGAGGCGCCGCGCCGCACCACCGTGGGCAGGAACGACCCCGGGCCCTTGCGGAACGCGTTCCGCGGCACGAGGTCGTTGGTGAACACCATGTTCGGCCCCAGGAAGACGTCGTCCTCGACGGTCACCCGGTCCCACACCAGCACCGCGTTCTTCACCGTGACGCGGTCGCCGAGCACCGCGCCGCTCTCGATGAACGCGTGGTCGCCGATGTTGCAGTCGGCACCGACGCGCGCGCCCGTCATCACGTGGGCGAACGCCCACACCCGCGTGCCGGGGCCGACGTCGGCCGACTCGCAGAGCGCGCGCTCGTGGACGCGCACGCTCGGGTGATGTGTCTTGGTCACGCCGCCTCCCGGTCGAGCGCGGTGCGGAGCTCGCGGACCACGCGCTCCTGCTCGGCCTCGGAAATGCCAGGAAAGAGCGGCAGCGACAAGATCTCGCCGGCGAGCGCCTCGGCGACCGGAAAGTCGCCGCGGCGATGGCCGAGCGGCGCGAGCGCGCCCGTCAGGTGAAGCGGCACCGGATAGTGGACGCCGGTCTCGATGCCGCGCTCGTCGAGGCGCGCGCGCACCGCGTCGCGGGCCGGGACGCGTACCACGTAGAGGTGCCAGACGTGCTCGTTCCCGGGCAGGGCGCGGGGGCGGCGCACGCGCGGCTCGTCGGCGAGCAGCGCGTCGTAGCGGGCCGCCGCTACGGCGCGCGCCGCGTTCCACTCCTCGAGGCGCGCGAGCTTGGCGGCGAGCACCACCGCCTGCAGCGCGTCGAGGCGCGAGTTGAAGCCGGGCTCGGGGTGCTCGTAGTGGCGCTCGCCGCCGTAGTTGCGCAGGCCGCGCACCTTGCCCGCGACGGCGTCGTCGTTGGTCAGCACCGCGCCCGCGTCGCCGTAGGCGCCGAGGTTCTTCGAGGGATGGAAGCTGGTCGCCGCCGCGCGGCCGTGGGTACCCGCCATCCAGCCGTGGCGGCGCGCCCCGTGGACCTGCGCCGCGTCCTCGACGATCGGCACGCCGTGCCGCGCCGCGACCGGCACCAGCTCCTCGAGCGGTGCGAGCTGGCCGAACAGGTGGACCGGCACGATCGCCCGGGTGCGCTCGCCGATCCGCGCCTCCACGGCGCTCACGTCGAGGGCGTGCGCCTGCGGCTCGCAGTCCACCATCACCGGCGTGGCGCCCGCCCGCATCACCGCCAGCGCGGTGGCGACGAACGAGTTGGCGGGCACGATCACCTCGTGGCCCGCGCCGACCCCGGCCGCGCGCAACGCCAGCTCGAGGGCGTCGGTGCCGTTGCCGACGCCGATGCAGTGGGCCACGCCGGCGAAGCGCGCGAACGCGCGCTCGAACTCCTCGACCTCCGTGCCGCCCACGAAGCGCTGCGCGGCCAGCACCCGCGCGAAGCCGCGCTCCACGTCGCTCGCGACCTCGGCGTGCTGGCGCGCCAGGTCGGCGAGCGGGATGCGCCGCGCCTCGCTCACCGGCGCACTCCCAGCCCCACCAGCACCAGCGGACGGACCATCGGCCACCAGTCGAGGACGGGCCGCATCTTGGTGTGGCGTCCCTCGGCGCGCGGCGCGTAGATCTTGGTCACCGGCACCTCGGTGGTGCGATACCCGAGCTGGATCGCGCGCAGGTAGAGGTAGGGCTCGAAGTCGTAGCCGTCGAGCCAGCGCTGCGTGAGGTCGAGGCGCGGATCCTCCAGCACCCGCCGCTGGATGGCGCGGAAGCCGTTCGTCGACTCGGTGACGGCGCGGCGCGCGACCCGCGAGAAGAGCCACGGGTGGAGGCGCGTGGCGAGCCGGCGATGGAGCGGCATGTCGCCGACGCGGCTCGGCCCGCCGAGGTAGCGCGAGCCCTGCACGAAGTCGGCGCGGCCGTCGGCGATCGGCGCGACCAGCGCGGGGATCTCCTCGGGCGCGTCCTTGTCGTTCCCCGCCATCACCACGACCACGTCGGCGCCGCGGGCGAGCGCCGCGGCGAAGCCGGTGCGGATCGCGGCCCCCACCCCGCGCCGGCGCTCGTGGCGCAGCACAGTCGCGCCGAGCCCGCCCGCGACCTCGCCCGAGCCGTCGCTCGAGCCGTCGTCGACGACCAGCAGCCAGTCGACCACGTCGCGTGGCGTCCGGCGCACCACCGCGCCGATCCGGTGGCGCTCGTCGAGCACCGGCGCGATGGCTGCAAGCTTCAGGGAACGGTACACGTGGTGCCGGGCTCGCCGGTCCTCGCGCCGGGGGAGACGCGAGCTTACCAGCGCCGGGCCGCGCCGTGCGCGGGAACGTGCGCGACGGCAGCGGGTCGAGTCCGGCTTCTTCGCGATGACGGCGGCGGTGATCTCCGGGATCCGCTCGCGGCGGCGCTCGGGCCGCCGACCGGGGTCGTTCATGAATGATCCGGGCTAAGGTGCCGCCCATGAACGCGAGACGATTCGTCGGCAAGGTGGTGCTGATCACGGGGGCCTCGGCCGGGGTGGGCGAGGCGGCGGCGAAGGCGTTCGCCGCCGAGGGCGCGAAGGTGGTGCTGGCGGCGCGCGGCGCGGGCGAGCTCGAGCGGGTGGCGGCGGCGATCCGCGCCGCGGGCGGCGCCGCCGAGGCGGTGACGTGCGACGTCGCGGACATCGGGGCGGCGCGCCAGCTGGTCGAGCGCACGGTCGCGCTCTTCGGCGGGCTCGACGTGCTGATCAACAACGCCGGTGCGAATCGCCGCGGCGAGATCGCGCGCTACGAGCCCGAACAGCTCGCGCAAGTGGTGGAGGTCAACCTGATCGCGCCGATCGTCCTCACCCGCCTCGCCCTTCCCCACCTCGAGCGCTCGGCCGGCGGGGGCGCGATCGTCAACGTCGCCTCGCTCGCTGGGCGCGTGCCGCTGGTCCACGAGGCGGTCTACTCGGCCACCAAGTTCGGGCTGCGCGCCTTCACCTATGCGTTCGCGGAGGAGGTCCGTGGCGCGAACGTGAGAGTCTCGGTGGTGTCGCCAGGGCCGATCGCCACCGGCTTCATCCTCGACGATCCCGATCAGGTGCCGGACCTCGTGTTCTCGCAGCCGATGAGCACCGCCGAGCAGATCGCGGCGCTGGTGCTCGACTGCGCCCACGACGGCGTGATCGAGCGCGTCCGGCCCAAGCTGGGCGCGAAGATGGCGACGCTCGGCTACCTGTTCCCGCCGCTTCGGCGCGCGATGCAGCCGCTCCTCGAGGCACGCGGCCGGGCGGCCAAGAAGAAGTACCGGCGCGGCGCCAAGCCGGCGTAGGCGCCGTCAGGTAGGCACCCGGACCCCCTCTCGGCTCCGCCCCCCTCGGAGGGCCCGACTCCCGCCGGGCCGTGCCCGCATCGCGGCGGACCGCCGGGAGGCGGTCCGCCCGATGGATCAGGTAGGCGTGAGATCGCGGCGGGAGTGCCAAACGCGGAGAACGTGGACCTCGCGTCCCGCGATGGCGTAGATGACACGGTAAGGCGGCACGACGACCTCGCGCCACTCGCGTGCCGCTCTTTCGGGCACGATGCGGCCAGATTGCGGGAACGCGGCCAATCGCTCGATCGCACCGCGGAGCTTCGCACGCATCTTCGCCGCCGCTCGCAAGTCGTCCTTCTGGATCCAGTCGATCGCGTCGTTG
>CAYMQR010000347.1:0-5895 GCA_964392195.1 uncultured bacterium
CCTCGGCCACGACGCCGAAGTGCTCGAGGCAGCGCACCAGGATGTCGGGCTCGGGCTTGGGGCGCACGCCGGGCCCCACCGCGCTCACGAAGCGGATGTGGCGATCGAGCCCGAAACGCGGCACGAGCTCGGCGGCGGTGCGGCTGCGGTTGGTCGCCATCGCGACGTGGTAGCGCGCGGCGAGGCGCTCGAGGGTCTCGAACATGCCGGGCACGGGCACCATGAACTCGTAGAACGGCTCGTAGCTGATCTCGTGGGCGATCGCGATGGCGCGCTCGTAGCGCGCCGGGTCGCCCGGGAAGCACGCGTCGAAGAGCTGACGCGCCGAGGCGTAGGTGCAGAAGCGCTCGAGCTCGCCGGAGAGCAGCGGCTCGCCCATCTGGCGCAGGATCGCGTTGTAGAACTCGACGTTCGCGCGCTCGGAGTGGAACAGCACTCCGTCGCAATCGAACATCACCAGCTCGAGCGCCTTGCCCATTTCGCCTGCCCTCGCCTCGAGCGCGGGCTCAGAACTTCACGTGGTGGGTCGGCTTGTAGCCGAGGACGTCCTCGGCCTTCCGGCCGTCGAGCAGGCACGAGAACTTGATGCGCTCGGGGTAGACGGTCGAGTCCCACTGCGTCAGCCCGAGGCGCCGCTGCAGCGCGTTGAACGGGTTGAGCGCCACCTCGGGCAGCTCCACCCGCACCCGCCCGGCGAGGCGGATGAACTCCGAGAGCGGCGCCGTCTCCTGGCCGACCACGTTGAACACACCCTTCACCGGGCGATGCACCGCGCAGCGGATCGCGCGCATCACGTCGAAGGTGTGGATCAGGTTCACCATCGGGTTGAAGCCCGCGACCATCGGGCAGATGCGGCTCGACAGGTACTCGTTCATCGGCAGCCGCACGTTGCGTCCCACGATGCCGGTGGGCCGCAGCACCACCACCTGCAGGCGCGGGTGGTCCATCATCGCGCGGCACTGCATGTCGGCGTCGACGCGGTCCTTGATCCAGCCGTGGGTGCGCTGCGCGAAGTTCAGGTCGCAGCGCTCGTCGAGCAGCACCGGGTTGTGCGGCTTGAGCCGGTACACGTCCCAGCTCGACAGGAACACGAACTTGCGGATGCCCTCGGTCTCCGCGCACTTGAGCAGCATCGTGCGGGTGCCGCCGACGTTGAGCTCGTGGCGCTCGGCGGCAGGGGCGTCGCTGCGGTGCATGAACGCCAGGTGCAGCACCGTGTCGATGCGCGCGTCGCGGAAGCGCTCGGAGAGGAACAGGTTGGTGAGCTCGCGCGGCTTGAGGATGTCGAGCGAGTGGTAGGAGAAGCGGGCGGTGTCGTACTCGTCGAAGTAGTACGGCTTCTGCGACTCGCGGGCCACCGCCATGATGTTCCCGACGTTGCGGTCGTCGAAATAGAGCTGCTCGACGACCTGGCGGCCGATGACGCTGGTCGCGCCGGCGATCAGGACGTTGTGCTTCGGCGAGGACTTGGGCACGGCTTCGGCTCGGCTGGCGCGGAGGCGCGCGCGGGTTCGCACGGCGCGGCTCAAAAGTAGATCCCCGGGCGCTCCTTCACCCGCTTGTGGAGCATGCCCTGGACGCGCTTGCGCACCCGCCCGGCGAGCAGCCTGAGCCGGTGGGGATCCTCGAGCGCCTTCGACGAGTACTCCTCGTGGAAGTGGAAGGGCTCGCCGTAGTCGATGTAGTACTTGGCCGGATACGGCAGCATCCCGAGCGGACCCAGGAGCGGAAACGTCGGCGTGATCGGGAAATACGGGAAGCCCAGCGCCCGCGCCAGCGGTTTGACGTTGAAGAGCATCGGGGCCTGCTCCTCGGCGCCGGTCACCGCCACCGGCACGATCGGCGCCTTGTGCTCGATGGCGAGCTCGACGAAGCCGACGTTGAATCGCAGCAGCTGGTAGCGGTGCGAGAACGGCTTCCCGGTGCCCTTGGCGCCCTCGGGGAAGACGCACACCATCTCGTCGGCCTCGAGCAGCTCCTCGAAGTTGCGGCGCGTGCCGATCACCTGGCCGCAGCGCTGCAGGAAGAGTCCTGCGTACGGCACCGCCGCCGCGAAGTTGTCCACCACCGCGCGCATCCAGCGCGGCTCGGAGAGCTTGCGGAGGATGTCCACCCCGATCATCGCGCCGTCGATCGGCACGACCCCGCTGTGGTTGGACGCCAGGATGCAGCGCCCCTCGGTCGGCACGTTCTCGTGGCCGGTGCTCTCGACGCGGAAGTAGTGAAGATAGGCCCACCGCAGCGCGAAGTAAGCGAGCTCGAAGGTCTCCTTCTCGGCGCCGAAGACGTCGTAGCCGAAGCCCTTGTCGCGGAGCTGGAGCGAGCTCAGCCGCTCGAGCTCCTCTCGATCCAGGGTGGCTTTCAGGAACGACTTGACCAGGTCGCGCGTGCGGCGATCCATGTGCGAGCTCGGCGGAACGTGATGGGGACGGGGCGCGCAACCTACCACCCGCCTCCCCACCCGTCCACGCACGCCCGGGTGGAGAGCGCGGTCGAGGCGCTGAAAGCCCGGGCGCCGGCGGCCCGCCGGAGGCGGGCCCTCCAGACCGAGATGCCAGGGGTGGAGGGCACGACTCCGTCGCGCCGTGCTGGATGCCGCCCGATCCCGCGCGCGGCGGCGAGGTGGGTCGACGGTCTAAAGGGATCGATGGACGCGTCGATGCGGCGCGTTCGCGCGTATCGCCGGCCGCGCGGAGCGCGGCCCTCCGGGGACCGCGACTACAACGTTTTCCGGAAGCGGCGGATGGAGAGGCCGACGAAGAGCAGCGTGAAGCACGCCAGCGCCACGAAGTCGCGGCCGAGCACGTCGAGCCCGGCGCCCTTGAGCATGATGCCGCGCACGCTCGACACGAAGTACGTGAGCGGCAGGAAGTGCGGCAGGGGCTGCAGGCCCTTGGGCATTGCCTCGATCGGGAACACGAACCCCGAGAGCAGGAGCGACGGGATCAGCACGAACACCGCGTAGAACATCGCCTGCTGCTGGGTCTCGGCGTAGCTCGAGAGCACCATGCCGAGCGACAGGATCCCCGCCACGAACAGGAACACCAGCAGCGCGAGCAGCGGCACGCTGCCCGCGATCGGCACCTGGAACCAGAAGTGCGCGACCGACACCACCAGCACCGCGTCGAGGATCGCGATCAGCGCGTACGGCGTGATCTTGCCCAGGATCAGCCCGGCGCCGCTCACCGGCGTCACGATGAGCTGCTCGAAGGTCTTGTACTCGCGCTCGCGTACCAGCGCCGTCGAGGTCAGCACCAGCGCCACCTGCATGATCAGCAGCCCGATCACACCCGGCAGGAAGAAGTTCTGGTCGCGGAGCTCGGGGTTGAAGAGCACCTTCTGCTCGACGATCAGCGGCCGCTTGGCGAGCTTGCGCGGCGGCGCGTCCGGCGGGTCGAAGTGGAGCGAGGCGCTGAGCTCGTCGTCGCCGAGCACGCCGCCCTCGCCCTTCGTCGCGGTGGCGATCGCCGGCATCGTGCCGTCGACGTAGAGCGTGACCGTGGCGCGCTCGCCGTCGAAGAGCTTCTCCGAGAGGTCGGCCGGGATGTGGATGCCGGCGCGGGCGCGCCCGTCGAGGAGCTCGCGCTCGAGCTGCGCGCCGTCCTCCACGCGGTGGAGCCGGAAGTAGCCGGTCGAGGCGAGGCGGTCCTCGATCTGCATCGAGAGCACGCTCTTCGGGTCGTCGTTCCACACCGCCATCGGCACGTTCTCGAGCGTCAGCCGCAGCGCGTACCCGAAGAGCAGCAGGAAGAGCAGCGGACCCATGAAGATGAACGAGAGCATCCGCGGCTCGCGGCGGATGTGCGTGAACTCCTTCCGCACCACCGCGACGTAGCCGAGCCTCACGAGCGCGCTCCCTCGGTGGCGCCGCGCGCGTCGTCCTGCGCCTCCGCCTCGGCGGCGAGCCGGCTGGTGAGGTTCACGAACACGTCCTCCATGGTCGGCTCGGTCGGATAGACGTGGGCGGCGGTGATCTCACCGTTGCCGAGCGCCGCCGCGAGCGTTTGCGGCGTGAGCCGCCCGCGCTCCACGATCAGCCTGAGCGTGGTGCCGAACTGGTTCACCGTCTCCACCCCCGGCAGCTCGCGGGCGCGCCGCACCAGCTCGGGGTCGTAGCGGCAGCGAACGTGGAACAGGTCACGCTCGCCGAGGTGCGCCTTGACCCTGTCGGGCGCGTCGTTGAGCACGAGCTTGCCGCGGAAGATGAACGCCACCCGGTCGCAGCGCTCCGCCTCCTCCATGTAGTGGGTGGTGACGAAGAGCGTCGTCCCGTCGGCGGTCAGGCTGTAGAAGAGGTCCCACAGCTCCTTGCGGGTCACGGGATCGACGCCGGCGGTGGGCTCGTCGAGGAACACCAGCTTCGGCTTGTGAGTGAGCGCGCACACCAGCGCGAGGCGCTGCTTGAAGCCGCCCGAGAGCGCTCCCGCGAGCCGCCGGCGCTTGTCCTTGAAGCCGTAGTGCTCGAGGAGGTGCTCGCGGTACGCGCGGTCGGTGGCGCCGTAGATGTCGGCGTAGAAGCGCACGTTCTCGTCCACCGAGAGATCGCCGTAGAGCCCGAACTGCTGCGACACGTAGCCGATGCGCTTCTTCACCGCCTCGGGGTCGCGGGCGACGTCGTGGCCGAGCACGTGCGCGGTGCCCGAGGTGGGCGTGAGGATCCCGCACAGGATGCGGATGGTGGTGGTCTTGCCGGCGCCGTTCGGCCCCAGGAAGCCGAAGATCTCGCCGCGCCCGAGCTCGAGGTCGATGCCGTCGACCGCGGTGAAGTCGCCGAAGCGGCGGGTCAGCGATCGCGCCGAGAGCGCGATCTCGGGCGCGGCGGATGGGGTCGGCTCGGGCATCGGGACTGGTCGGCTCGCTCGAGCGGGCTCACGCCCGCGAGCGCGCGGTTCTACCACGACCGGCCGGCCCCGCCGACCGCGCAGACCCGCTCCGGGCACTCACACCTCGAGCGTGAAGCGGCGCAGCAGCGCTCGCAGCCGCGCCAGCGCTCCGCGCAGACGCTCGCCGCCGGCCACCATCGCGCGCGCGTGCTCGCGCTCGCGCCCGGCGCGCTCGTCCTCGATCGCCACCTGCGCGGCGAGGCGCGCCGTGGCGCCGATCTCGCTCTCGAGCGCGCCGTCGGCGGCGCTCGCCTGGCTGCCACCGGCGTCGAGCGCGGCGCGCGCGTGCGCGAGCTGCTCGGCCTGCCGGTCGGCGACGGCGGCGAGCTCGCGGACCGCCGCGGCGAGCCGCCCCACGTCGCCGCGGATCCGTGCGCCCACCTCGGCCTGACGTCGACTCTCCGCCGCGGTGGCCTCGACGCGGTCCTCGAGCACCTGCACCGACTCGAGGAGCTGCCGTCCGCGGCGGTCCTGGCCGGCGCTCGCCGCCGCCACCTCTTCGACCAGGTCCATGGCGCGCGCCAGGCCGGCCTCGATGCCCTCGAGCACCACGTCCATCTGGTTGGCCGCGCCCATCGCCTGCCCGACGCTGCGCTGCCCGTCGGCGGCGGCGGTCACCGCGCGCTCGACCTTGACCGCGATCGAGCGCACGATCGCGTCCGCCTCGCGCGCCTCCTGCTCCACGCGCGCCGCGAGGCCGCGCATCTCCTCGGCGACCACGCTGAAGCCCACGCCCGCTTCGCCGGCCTGGGCGGCGAGGATCGCGGCGTTGAGGGCGAGGACTCCCGCCTCCTCGCTGACCTCGCTGATGAGCTTGACCAGGTAGCCGACCTGCTCGGCGTTGGCGTCGAGCTCGCGGCCGAGCGTCACGAACTCCGAGATCGTGCCGGCGGCGTCGGTGAGGCCGTCGAGGGCGCTGTGCAGCAGCATGCGGCCGCGCTCGCCGCCCGCCTCGGCGCCGCCGCGCGCCGACGCGAGCCGGTTGGCCTGGTCGCCGGCGTCGCTCGCCGCG
>CAYMQR010000348.1:0-5852 GCA_964392195.1 uncultured bacterium
ACCTCTTCCATCACCTGCCCCGCGCGAGCTGGGTCGGGCGGCGCCGCTGGGTCGCCGCGGCGCGCGCGCACCACACCCGCCACCACGACCCGCGGCGCATGACGCGCGGCAACTTCAACGTGTCGTTCCCGCTCTGGGACCGCGTCGCGGGGACCGTGCTCCAGGGAGACGGCTGAGCGCCGAGCGGCGGTGAGCCCGGCCACGATCCGCGTCCGCATCACCGCCGACGACCTCGGCTGGTCGCGGGAGGTGAACGAGGGCATCGCGCTCGCGGTGCGCGCGGGGCGGCTCTCGGCGGTGAGCGTGCTCGCCACCGGGCCGGCGTTCGAGCACGGCGTCGAGGCGCTGCGCGCGGCGCTCGCCGAGCAGACGCCGCGAACCACGTCGGTGGGCCTGCACCTCGACCTCACCGACTTCCGGTGCGCCGCCGAGCCGGCGACGATCGCCTCCCTGGTGGACGGCGAAGGTCGCTTCCGGCGCGGCTCGCGGGCGCTGATGGTGGCGCTGCTGCTGGGCGCGGCGCGCGTCGAGCACGTTGCGCGCGAGGTCGCGGCACAGCTCGCGCGCTTGCGCGGCTCGGGCCTCTCCGTCGACCACCTCGACGGCCACCGCCACGCGCACCTCTTCCCGGCGCTCGCGCTCGCCATCGCCGCGGCGGCACGCGGCCTCGCGTTCGTGCGCACCATGCCGCTCGCCGATCCGCGCCCGGTCGCGCTCGCGGCGTGGCCCGAGCGGCGGGCGCTCGCGCTGCTCTCGGCGCGGCTCGTCAGCCAGCTGCGCGCGCGGCCGGCCGCGCCGCGCGCCAGCGACGCGATCGGCGGGCTCGCCGAGGGGCGCGCGCTCGAGCGCGACTGGGTCGCGCACGCGGTGCGCGCGGCGCGCCCCGGGCTCACCGAGCTGGTCACGCACCCGGGCGTCGCGAACGCGGGGACGGTCGGCCGGGGCCGCGGCCACGATCGCGCCCTCGACCTCGCCGCGCTCACCTCGCCCGTGCTCGCCGAGGCGTTCGCGGCGAGCGGCGCCGAGCTGGTGCGCGGCGGCGCGGACCTCGATGGCGAAGGTTGCGCGCGGTGACCGCCGCGCGGGTATTCTCGGCGCGACACCGGCGGGGGCGCCGCGCGCCCCCGCACGCCGAGCCACGCCACCCATGACCGAGAAGCGCGTCCACGACCCGATCGGCGCCGCCGCCGCGTTCGTCCACGACCACGAGCGGCGCTTCCGGCCGCTCTACCTCGAGGCGGCGAGCGCGGCCTGGGATCTCGCCACCACCGGCCTCCCCGAGCACGCCGAGCGCAAGACCGCGGCCGAGGTGGAGATCGGCCGCATGTTCGCCGACCTCGGCGCCTACACCCGCGTCAACTCGTTCGACCGGCTGCTGCGCGAGCAGCCCGAGGTGGACCCGCTGCTCAGGCGCCAGATCCACCTGCTCAGGCTCGCCTACCTCGAGGGCCAGATCGACGACACCACGCTCGCCGAGCGGGTGGCGCTCGAGACCGAGATCGAGAGCGAGTTCAACCAGCACCGCGGCCGGCTGCGCGGCGCGGCGGTCGACGACAACGAGCTGCGCCGGGTGCTCCTCGAGGAGGACGACGGCGCGCTGCGCCGCGACGCGTGGCTCGCCTCGAAGGAGGTCGGCGCGCACGTCGCCGAGCGGGTGCTGCGGCTGGTGCGGATCCGCAACGCCGCCGCGCGCCGCCTCGGCTTCCGCGACCACCGCGCGCTCGCGCTCGCCGTCGGCGAGATCGACGAGGCCTGGCTCGACGGCTTCCTGCGCGAGCTCGACGAGCGCACCCGCGAGCCCTACCGCGAGATGAAGCGCACCCTCGACGCCACCCTGGCGCGGCGCTTCGGCGTGAGCGAGGGCTCGCTCGCGCCGTGGCACTACCCGGACCCGTTCTTCCAGGAGCCACCCGTGTTCGACGGCGCGCGGCTCGACCCGGGGTTCCACGGCGTCGACCTCGTGGCCGCGTCGCTCGCGACCTTCCGCGCGATCGGGCTGCCGGTCGACGAGGCGCTCAGGGCGAGCGACCTCGAGCCGCGCCCCGGCAAGAGCCAGCACGCCTTCTGCATCCAGATCGACCGCGAGCGCGACGTGCGCGTCCTCGCCAACGTCGAGCCGGTGGCGTACTGGGCGGGCACCATGCTCCACGAGCTCGGTCACGCGGCCTACGACCTCTACGTCGACCCGGCGCTGCCGTTCATGCTGCGTTGCCCGGCGCACCCGCTGACCACCGAGGCGGTGGCGCTGCTGATGGGGCGGCTGGTGTTCTCGCCGGAGTGGCTCGAGAGCGACGCCGGCTTCGAGCCGGAGCGCGTGGCGGCGCTCGAGGAGCCGCTGCGCGACACCCGCCGCGCCGCGCGGCTGGTGTTCGCGCGCTGGTGCCTCACGGTGATCGACTTCGAGCGCGCGCTCTACGCCGACCCCGACGCCGACCTCGACACGCGCTGGTGGGACGGCGTCGAGCGCTTCCAGGAGGTGCGCCGCCCGACGGGCCGCCGCGCGCCCGACTGGGCGTCGAAGATCCACCTCGCGACCAACCCGGTCTACTACCAGAACTACCTGGTGGGAGAGACCTTCGCGGCGCAGCTCGCCGAGACGATCCACGCGCGCACCGGTCGCGGCGTGCTCGCCAACCCGGGCGCGGGGCACTTCCTGCTCCACCAGGTGTTCCGCCCCGGCGCGAGCGTGCCGTGGGACGAGCTGGTGCGGCGCTCCACCGGGCGCGCCCTCGATCCGGACGTGTACCTGACCGACTACTGAGCGGACCGCCGGGAGGCGGTCCCTCCGAACGAACGGGTCCTGATCTCCTTCGGAGGGCCCGACTCCGTCGGGCCGCCGGCTCCTGCGTCGCGCCTCACCGTTCGCGCCACGAACCGTCGGCGATCACCGCGAGATCGCGCGCGCGCTCGGCGGGCAGGAAGTAGGCGAACACGCGCTCGCCACCGGCGAGCTCGAGCTCGCCACGCACGTAGAGCTCGGGGACCTCCTCGAACGCGTCGAGCGCCGTGAGGTGGCGGTCGTCGACGGCGAACACCTCGCCGGCGACCGCGGTGGTGCCGCCGTCGACGAGCGCCGGGTACTCCCCGGCGAGCACCAGCGTGTAGCGCGCTGCCGTGCGGGCCTCGCCGAGGAAGCGCGCGCCGACCATCTGGTCGTGGTGGCGGAACCCGCGCTTCAAGCTCCCGTACACGAACATGCGCTGCATCGGTGCTCCGCTCCGCTCGCCGTCGCGGCTGGATCCTATCCCGCGCCGCGAGCGGCGGAGGTACGATCCCGCCGATGCGGGTGTTTCGGCGACTCGGCGCGCTCCTGCTCGCGCTCGGCTGCGCGTCGCCGCTCGCCGCGCGCGCGGGGCAGCTCGACGGCCTCGAGCACGAGATGGGGCGGCCGCAGGGCTCGCGCTCCGACGACTGGCACGACGACGCGGACGAGGACGCGTGCCACGGGTTCTTCGAGTGCTTCTTCGCCGTGATCTTCGCCGGCCCCGCCGAGGGAGTGGTACGAGGCACGGGTGCCGCGGCCGGCGAGGCCGTGGACTGGGCGCTCTTCGGGCCGCAGCACGACGAGGACCGCGAGTGGCTCGGCACCGCCGCGGGCCAGGCCGCGCCGCCGATCCCGCCGCAGGATCCCTCGCAGGCCGTTCCGCTCCCCGAGCGGCGCGAGCCTCCGGCGCCGCCCCCCGCACCTATGCCGCCAGCGGCCGCCGCGCGGCCCGAGCGGCGAGGCGGTCCGGGCGCCACCAACCGCTACGGCGGCGAGCGCGCCGCGGGCTCCTCGACGATCCCCTACCTCCGCGTCGACAACGGCTACCTGCTGGTCCCCGACGACGTCGACGGCTACGCGCTGCAGGCGCAGGCCGGCTACGGAGCCTTCGCGGCGGGCTTCGAGTTCCTGCGGCTGTGGGAGGACCAGCCCGCGAGCCGCCTCGACTCCTACTCGGCGGACGCGGTGTTCCGGTTCGCGGCCGGCGAGGTGCTCGAGCTCGACATCGTCACCGGCTACCGCGGGTTCCGCGGCGAGGAGAGCCACGACGGCTGGGAGATCGGCGTGCCGATCGCCATCTACCCGTGGCGCTACCTGGGCGTCGAGGCGTCGTTCAGGTGGGCGTTCGTCGCCGGCAACGTGGTCGACGACTACCGCGCCGGCGTCGCGCTCCACCTGCCGTTCGTCACGCTGCGTCCCGGCTACCGCCACCTCGCCACCGGCGACGAGAGCCTCGACGCGGCGGAGTTCACGCTCGGCGTGATGTGGTGAGCGAGCGGACGCTGGGTCGGCGACGGAGCGGGCGCCAGCGCTCAGTGCGGGAGGAACGCGTAGCGCAGCAGGAAGAGCACGGCGAACAGGTGCACCAGCCAGTGGGTCTGGGCGGCCTTGCCCTTCACGACCTTGATGAACGAGTAGGCGATGAAGCCGAACGCGATGCCCTCGGTGATCGAGAGCGCCACCGGCATGATCACGATCGCCAGGAAGGCCGGGACCGCCTCCTCCTCGTCGTACCACGCGATACCGGCGATCGCCTCGATCATGAAGAACCCGACCAGGATCAACGACGGCGCGATCGCCGGATGGAAGATCGCGCCTCCGATCGTCACGTCGCCGCTCACCATCCGGACCAGCGGCGTGAAGAAGAGCGAGAGCAGCAGCAGCATCGCCGTCACCACGCTGGTGAGCCCGGTGCGCCCGCCCGCCGACACCCCCGCCGCGCTCTCGATGTAGCTGGTCACGGTGCTGGTGCCGGCGACGGCGCCGACCACGGTGGAGATCGAGTCGGCGAGCAGTGCCTCCTTGGCCTTCGGGAGCCGGCCGTCGGGCGTCATGAGGCCCGCCTTCTCGGCCACGCCGACCAGCGTGCCCACGGTGTCGAAGAGCGCCAGGAACAGGAACACGAAGATCACCGGCGCCATCTCCGGTGTCAGCGCGCCGAGGGGATCGAGCTTCATGAACGTGGGCGCGAGCGAGGGCGGCGTCGAGACCACTCCCGAGAACTTCGTGTAGCCGAGCGCGAGCGACGCCACCGTGATCACGCAGATCCCGGCGAGCAGCGCCAGCCGCGACCGGCGCACCAACAGCGCGACCGACACCGCCAGCCCGAGCACCGTCAGCAGCGCGGCCGGCGAGCGCAGGCTGCCGAGCGCCAGGCCGGTCGCCGGGTCGTGGACCACGAGCCCGCCGTCCTTGAGCCCGACCAGCGTGATGAGCAGCCCGATGCCCGCCGCGATGCCGCGCTTGAGCGAGCTCGGGATCACCTCGATCAGCTTCTCGCGCAGCCCCACGCCGGCTAGCAGGACGAAGATCGTGCCCGCGATGGCGATGGCTCCGAGGGCCACGGTCCACGGCACCCCCATGCCCAGCACCACGGCGTAGGTGAAGTAGAAGTTGTGGCCCATGCCGGGCGCGAGCGCGACCGGATAGTTGGCGAGGAACGCCATCAGGAGGCACGCGATCGCGCTGGCGATGCAGGTCGCGACCAGCACCGCCCCGGGGTCCATCCCCGCCTTGCCGAGCACCACCGGCTGGACGAACAGGATGTAGGCCATGGTCGCGAAGGTCGTGGCCCCCGCGACCACCTCGGTGCGCACCGAGGTGCCGCGCTCGGCGAGCTGGAAGCGCCGCTCCAACCACTCGTTCATCGCCACTCCTCCCGCGTTCGCGAGGCGACGACGCTAGCAGGCGCCCGAAAACGCCGCCAAGCGGCTCATCGCGGCGATGCGACGTCCGTCGCGTATCGGCGGCCCGCCGGGAGGCGGGCCCTCCGAACGCCGTCGGAGGGCGGGGCTCCTGCCCCGCCGCTGTTCCCTCAGCGCGCCCCGGGACGCCGGATGAGGTCCACGAGATGACCTGGACATCGGCG
>CAYMQR010000349.1:0-5850 GCA_964392195.1 uncultured bacterium
AAGTGGCTGGCGATCGCCACCATGGTCGTCGGCAACCTCGCGGCGCTCGCGCAGCGCGACCTGAAGCGCATGCTCGCCTACTCGTCGATCGCGCACGCCGGCTACCTGCTCGCGGGCGTGGCCGCCGGCCACCCGGCCGGCACCTCGGCGGTGCTCTTCTACCTCGCTGCCTACCTGGCCGGTAACCTCGGCGCGTTCGCGGTGCTGGTGGCGATCGGCGAGAAGGGCGACCGCAACCTCACCCTCGACGACATCGCCGGGCTCTACAAGACCCACCCCGGACTGGCGTTCGCGCTCTCGGCCTGCCTGCTGTCGCTCGCCGGCATCCCGCCGACAGCGGGTTTCTTCGGCAAGTTCCTGGTGTTCAACGCCGCGGTGAAGGCCCACATGATCGGCCCCGCGGTGCTCATCGCGCTGACCAGCGCGCTGAGCCTCGGCTACTACCTGGCCGTCATCGTGAAGATGTACATGGCCGAGCCGGTTCGCGAGTACGCGACCGAGCCCGCCAGCGCGGGCGTCCGGCTGGTGGTCGTCGCATCGGTGGCCAGCGTGTTCGTGCTGGGGATCCTGCCGTCGCTGGTGCAGGGTCTCGCCGAGCAGGCTGCCATCCCGCTTCCCTGACGCTCCGCGCCGAGGCGGGACGAGTCCACGCAGGCGTTCGACGCCCCCGTGGTACCTTGCGCGTCCCCTCCGCGCACGGCAGGAGATCCTCATGGCCGCGAGCTCGCTTCACGAGATCACCGTCCACTCGCTCGCCGGGAAGCCGGTTTCGCTCTCCGACTTCGCGGGACGCGTCACGCTGTGCGTGAACGTCGCCAGCGAGTGCGGATACACGCCCCAGTACAAGGGGCTCGAGCGGCTCCACGAGACCTACGGTCCGCGCGGGTTCTCGGTGCTGGGGTTCCCGTCGAACGAGTTCGGGGGACAGGAGCCCGGCAGCGCCGCGGAGATCCAGACCTTCTGCGAGACCAAGTTCGGCGTGACCTTCCCGATGTTCGAGAAGCTCATGACCCAGCCCGGCCCGAGCCAGTCCCCCGTGTACGCGTTCCTGACCGCGGGTGGCGACGTGCCCGACTGGAACTTCTGCAAGTACCTCGTGGGCAAGGACGGGCGCGTCATCGCCTTCTACAAGAGCGCGGTCAGCCCCAAGGATCCAGCGTTGCACGCCGCGATCGAGGCGGCCCTGAGCGCCTGACGGCGACCGCCAACCGGACGCACTCGCCGCCGCGGGTTGGCGGCCGCCGCCAACCGCGGTTGGCGGCGCCGCCTTCCCGACCTCCGCGACGCCGACGAACCGACATTTTTCGCGCCTGGCTCCGGGCCCTCACCCGGCACCGGCCTTGCCCTCATCCCCGCCGCCGCGCCGGACATCCCGGCGCGAACCGCCATCGGGGGGCCAATGAAGGCATGGGGACGGGTGAGTGGATTTCGCGCCGCGGGATACGCGGTCGCGGCCATCGGTTTCGCGCTGCGTGGTGACAGTTGCACGCCGCCACCGCCGCCGGCGATCACGTTCGGGCAGCAGGTGACGAGCACCCTCGCGGACAACGCCACCGCGACGTACCGGTTCGTCGCGCCGGCGCTCGGCAACAACGCCTCGATCCGGGCGTCGTTCCGGGCCGAGGACGCAGCGCCGACGAACGGTACCTACAAGCTCGAGGTCTATTCGGCGGGCACCACGACGCTGATCGCCTCGGCGGGACCTGAGACCGCACCCGACCCGACCCTCCTCCAGGACGTGCCGTTCACGGCGGGCGCGTCCTACGACGTCAAGCTCACCGAGGTCGACGGCACGCCGGGGCGTTCGTTCAAGCTCACGATGAGCCCGCGCTACACCCTGCCGGCGACCCAGCTCGCGGCGGGGACCACCCAAAACCTGAGCCTCGCGACGGGCGAGTTCGAGACGATCCGGTTCACGGTCGGTGCGGGTGAGACCGGCCCGAGGGACCTCTTCTTCGACGACGTGAACGTGGCCCCGGGGAGCGCGACCGTCACCGTCCTCGCGCCGGACAAGGTCAGCGTGCTCACGACGGCGAGCGGTTCCGCCGACCTGAGCCTCGACGCCGGCGAACTGGCCGAGCTCGACCTCCAGGAGACCGGGGACTACACGGTGATCGTCTCCGACACCGACCCGACCGGCCAGGGGACGTTCGCGTTCAGCGTCGGTCCGTATCCCGGCCAGGACGACACCTCCGCGCCGTGCGAGCTGCTTCCGCTGTCACCGACCCTGTCGGTTCCCGTCACCGTGTCCGGCCGCTCGCTGAGCCCGGTCGGCGACCGCGACTGCTTCGAGTTCAGCGTGCCCTTCGGGGTGAGTGACGTCACGGTCGCGCTCGATCAGGTGAGCGGCTCGTCGAGCAGCAACGAGGTCCGGCTGAGCAGCAACGCCGGCTTCCTCGCCAACAAGAAGAAGAGCGGCGACGTCGCCGCCACGTTCTCCGTGGATACCGGCACGCCTGACACCTACCGGGTGGTGGTCAACAACCTCGTCAACGGCACCTTCAACTACGCGCTCACCGTAGGCCTCGCGGGGCCGTGCATCGGGACCGGCTGCGTGCTCGCCCCCGACGGCTCGGTCGCGGTCAGCCTCGCGGCCGGACCGGTCGACGTCGCCGTGCGCGCCGACATCCTCACGCAGGCGCCGCTGGGCCTCGCGGCCGCGGCGACGTTCGAGCTGGACCACACCTCGAGCGGGACCTTCCAGCTCGAGCTCCTCGGCGACCGCGACGGAAACACCGCGACGCTCGAGGCGTTGTGCCCGGGAGCCTCCGGCACCGCCGACCTGTTCATCGAGAACTGCGATCTCACCACCACGGACGGGGGGGTCACCGCGCGCGTCTCGCGGCTCTCCGGCTCGGGAACCACGGCGACGGTGCGGATGGGTCCCGAGCTCGCCGCCCTCGCGGCCGCTCCCACGCCGCTCCTGCCCTCGGGCGACGGGTCCTGGACGGCGCCGACCACGGACGATCTCGGCACCTTCGGCGGCGAGCGCTTCTACTCGTTCACACTCGGCTCGTCGGCGCAGGTCGGGATCGGCTTCGACGATCAGGGGATCGGCGACGGCGACAACCTCGTCCGCATCTACCCGCTCGCGGCGCTGGACGCCGCCATCCGCGACCCTGCCGCGGCCTGGGCGCAGGCCATCGAGCCGCCCGGCACGGGCGATGGTGACGCGGACGGGACGACGCTCGCGGCAGGCGACTACGCACTGGTGGTCGACAACGACGAGGCGGGACAGGGAGCCTTCGCCGTGTGCGTCGGACCGGGCGTCGACGCCGGCGACGAGGACGGGCAGACCATCGCCCTGACCAAGGACCTCACCACCGCCGACCTCGCGGTGACCCGCACCGGCGCGCTGCGCTGCGGCGACACGGATGCGTGGACCCTCACCACCACCGTCACGCAAGCGGTGAAGGTCCGCGCCGACGAGACGCCGGCGGGCGCCGCCGGCAGCGTCGAGATCGACCTGCTCGTGGAAGACACCAACAACCCGGGCGTGTTCGTCCCGGTCGCCTCCAAGTCGGGCGCCAGCAGCGCGACGATCTCCTCGGTCTCGCTGACCGCCGGACGCAACTACCGCGTGAAGGTCGACAACTCGGGGCTCGGTAACACGTCGTACCTGATCACGATCACCGACCCGGCCGCCTGACCGGTTCGAGAGGGGCGGGCCTCCCGCCGGCGGCCCGCCCCGGCCTCATCGCGGCGCTACACTCGCGCCGATGAGCGAACGCGAGCACCGAGGGCGCTGCGTCGGCGTCGGGAACGGCACCCTCACGATCCAGGACGAAGGCGGCACACACCACCTCGCCGTGGCCCCCGACGCGCGCGCGCGAGTCGGCGACCTCGTGGAGGTCGTCGGCGGGCGGGTGCGGGTCCTCACACCGAACCGGACTCCGTCCGGCTCGTTCGACCTCACCCGCCGCATCCTCGATCCACGACGGCTCCGGGCGATCGCCGCGCGCGAGCACGCGGAGGCTGCGATCCGCGCCTTCCTCGGGGCGCACGGGTTCCGCGAGACCCGCACGCCGGTCCTGGTGCCCAACCCGGGGATGGATCCCCACGTGCGGCCGTTCCGCGTCGTACCGCACGCAGCCACCTACCCGGCCGACTCCGTGGCCTTCCTGCCCACCTCGCCCGAGCTCGCCATGAAGCGCCTGCTCGCCGGCGGGCTCACCCGGATCTTCCAGCTCGGACCGGCCTTCCGCTCCGAGCCCGCATCGCGAACCCACCGGACCGAGTTCACCATGCTCGAGCTCTACCGGGCCCACGCCGACGACGAGGCCCTCCGCCGCGACGTCGAGGCGCTCGTGGCCCACGTGGCGACGGCCCTGCACGGCGAGCCGGCCGCCACGTTCCAGGGGCGCCGGATCTCGTTCGCGCCGCCGTGGCCGCGGCTCACCATTCGCGAGCTCTTCCGCGATCACGCCGGCGTCGACCTCGGCACCGCGACCGACCCCGCGGCGCTGCGCGCGGCGTGCGCTGCGCTCGGCCTCGCCACCCGCGACGACGACTCGTGGGACGACCTCTTCTTCCGGCTGTGGCTGGAGCGGATCGAGCCGGCCCTCCCCGCCGATCGCGCGGTGTTCGTGTGTCGCTACCCCGCGTCGCAAGCCGCGCTCGCGGTGCTCGACGCGGACCCGGACGGGAGCCGGTGGGCGAAGCGCTTCGAGGTCTTCGCCGGCGGTGTCGAGCTCGGCAACGCCTTCGAGGAGCTCACCGACCCCGGCGAGCAACGCCACCGGTTCGTCGCCGACATGGCGGAGCGGGCGCGCGTCCACGGCGACGAGATCCTCCCCAACGAGCCGGACGAGGGATTCCTCGCGGCGCTCGCGGAGGGGATCCCGCCGTGCGCGGGGATCGCGATCGGAGTCGACCGGCTCGTCATGCTGCTCGCCGACGAGCCCGACATCGACTTCACGTTCTGGCTCCCCGCCGCGGGGGGCTGAGGTCGACCCCACGCTCGCCAGCGCCGCGAGCGATCGCGTACTGGGCTCGACCCGCTCGCGGGTGCGGCAACCTCGCGTATCGCCGGCGCGGCAGCGCCGCGCCCTCCTGCCGGGCGGGGGGCTGGAACAGCCCCCCGGGAAATCACGCGATCCAGTTGCGGATGCGCGGGCCGAAGAGCTTGAGGGCGCCCTCGATCTCCTTGAGGGTGGCGGGCGTGAACGGATACCAGGCGCGCTCGCGCTTGGTGTTCCAGCGGTGGATCAGGATCGGCTGCGCGTGCGAGTAGTCGCGCAGCGCATCGACGCCGTTCACCCGCCCCACGCCGCTCTCCTTCAGCCCGCCGAACGGCGCCTCGGGCACGCCGTAGATGACCGCGGCGTCGTTGATCGTCACCGAGCCGGTGGCCATGCGCTTGGCGATCGCGATCCCCTTCTGGACGTCCTTGGTGAACACGCTGCCGCTCAGCCCGTAAGGCGAGTCGTTGGCCATGCGGATGGCCTCCTCCTCGTCCTTGACCCGCTGCACCGCGATCACCGGCCCGAAGGTCTCCTCGCGCATGACCGCCATGTCGTGGTTCACGTCCACGAGCAGCGTCGGCTTGAAGAAGAGGCCCTTGCGCGAGGCGTCCCGCTCGCCTCCGACCAGCGCCCGGGCGCCGGCCTTCTTGGCGGCGTCGACCTGCTTCTCGATGATCTCGAGCTGCTTGTCCCAGAACACCGAACCGACGTCGGCCGGCTCGTCGGGTGTGCCCCAGCGCACCTTGCTGGCGGCCTCGGTGGCCTTGGCGATGAACGTGTCGGCCACCGCGTCGACGACGTAGATGCGCTCGACCGACATGCAGATCTGGCCGGTGTTGAGCACCGAGGCGAACACCGCCGCCTGCGCGGCGCGGTCGAGGTCGGC
>CAYMQR010000350.1:0-5844 GCA_964392195.1 uncultured bacterium
CCCCCCTTCGATCCGGCCCGCACCGAGCTCACCTTCCACGAGCCCGCCGACTGGGCGTGGCTCACCCGCGGCTGGTACCGCCGCGACTGGCCGTGGCGCGCCTATGCCGGCGGCGCCGAGGCGGAGATCGAGCTCCCCGGCGCGGCGCGCGCGACGCTCGCGCGCGTCGAGCTCACGCTTCGCTCGGCGCTCCCCGCCGACGTCCCGCAGCGGGTGTGGCTCGACGTCGACGGCGCCGCCGGGCGCACCGTCGCGCTCGCGCCCGCCGCCACCGACGTCGCCTTCGAGCTGCCGCCCGGCTCGCGCGCGCGGACCGGCGAGCCGATCCGGATCCGCCTGCGGTTCGCCGGGTGGCGCGCGCGAACGTGGCGCGAGATGCTGCGCGAGCACCGGCTCGGCACCGAGTGGGACGTCCGCCAGGACGCCGTGATCCTCGATCGGCTGCGGCTGGTTCACGAGCCACCTCCACCATGAGCGCGCGCCGCCGCCTGGCCCGAGCCGTCGCGACGTGGCTCGTGGCCGCCGCCGTGGGCGGGTGCGGCTCGTCGGGCCGCCCATCCACGGAGCCAGCGCCGGGCGTCGAGTCGATCACCCGCTCGGTGCCGGAGGGCGCGTCGGGCATCGCGACCGGCGACTTCACGGCTCCGTCCCTCGAGTACCCGCCGATCCCGCTCGATCCGGCGTTCCGCCACGTGCTCACGTTCACGATGGAGCCGATGGCGCCGCCGACGCGCAGCGCGATCCGCACCAACGGTCCGCTGATCGTCTACACCGACGACCTCGAGGTGGTGGTGTTCGCGCCCGTCGACCACCCCTTCGAGACGCTGGTGTGGCTCGCCGACGGCGCGCTCCACTCCGGGCTCGAGGGCGAGCTCGACGAGCTGCCGCCGGGCTTCACCCACGAGTTCCTGGTGGTCCGCGGGCGCGGAATCAACGCCACGGTGATGCGCTGGGGCGAGGCGCTGCGCGGGCGCCTCGGCCGCGCCGTCCCGGACCGCTACGCCGACACCGGCCTCGCCCGCCTCGGCTACTGGACCGACAACGGCGCGATCTACTACTACGCGACCGCACCCGGCCTGAACGAGGCCGACACGCTGCTCGGCGTGAAGCGCGACGCCGACGCCCGCGGCATCCCGTTCGGGTACCTCCAGCTCGACTCGTGGTGGTACTTCAAGGAGACCAGCGCGTCGGGCCCGTTCGGGGGCCTCGTGAGCTGGCAGCCCCAGCCGTGGATGTTTCCGGACGGCCTGGGCTCGTTCCAGCGCGACCTCGGACTGCCGCTGATCCTCCACAACCGCTGGTTCGCTCCCGAGAACGCGTACTCCGATCGCTACGACTTCGTGCAGGGCGGCGGCGACCCGGCGATGGCCTTCCCCACCGGCCGCGGCGTCTTCGACGAGTTCATGGCGGACGCGAAGAGCTGGGGCGCCGTCACCTACGAGCAGGACTGGCTCATGGCCCAGTTCTGGGGAGTGCGCTGGCTCCGCGAGGCGCTCGGCCGCGCCGAAGCGTGGATGGACGGCCTCACCGGCGCCGCGAGCGACGCCGGGCTCACGGTCCAGCTCTGCATGCCCGGCCCCGGCCACTTCCTCGACGCCGGCCGCCACCCCGCCGTCACCACCGCGCGGGTCTCGATCGACTACCTCGCCGGCGCGCCGAAGACGATGTACTGGCCGCCGTTCCACACCACCAGCATGCTCGCCGCGGCGGTCGGCGTGTGGCCGTTCAAGGACAACTTCCTGAGCGCGCCCGGCCAGCGCGACCTCTTCGACGAGGCCCAGAACGACCAGGAGGCGCTGGTCAGCGCGCTCAGCGCCGGGATGGTCGGCGCCGGCGACGGCATCGGCGCCGCGGACGCGGCGCGGCTTCTCAGGACCTGCCGCGCCGACGGCCTGCTCCTCAAGCCCGACCGCCCGGCGACTCCCATCGACGCGATGTTCCTCCCCCACCAGCGGCCGTACACGGTCAGCACGGTGTCGCACCGCGAGGGGCTCGGGACCTGGACCTACCTCGCCGCCTTTGCCTTGTGGCGCGGCGACGACGTGCGGCGGTTCCTCGACGGGCTGTTCGCCCTCATCGATTACGGACGGCCGATCGACGACCTCTTCGTGCTCCCCGAGGTGCTCACCGATTGGTCGGTCGACCTCGCCGCCGACCTCGGCGTCCACGAGCCCGTCGTGGCCTACGACTGGCGCCGCGGCACAGCGCAGGTGGTCGACGGCACCCTCGCCCTCGAGCCGCGCGGCAAGGCGTTCGACTACGACTACGTGGTGCTGTCGCCGATCCTGGCGAACGGGCTGGCGCTGATCGGCGAGCCGGACAAGTTCGTCACGCTCGCCGACCGCCGCTTCCTGGAGGTGGAAACCCTGAGTGATGCGGTCACCGTCGACCTCCAGGGCGCACCGGGGGAGACGATCCGGTTGCTCGCCTTCGACGCTCGCGCCACGCGGCTGCTCGCGCCGCTCGACGTGACGTTCGCGGCCGATGGACGGGCCCGGGCGTCGGTGAGCCGTTGAGCGGGGCGCACCCGGCGACGCCCCGACGTCGGTTGCAACCGCCTGCCGGTTGCCCTAACGTCGCGAAACCCGCGACCTGGACCGTGATTTTCGACGGATCCAGCGCGGTCACGGCGGATGGATCGCGTCCAGCACCACTTCGTGGTCCGCACCGCGGGTTCCGCCGCGGCCTCCGCGATCGCGCTCGGGGTCGTGGTCCTGATCGGCTGGGCGGCGGACGCGAAGGCCCTCACGTCCGTGATCCCGGGCCTGCCGAGCATGAAGCCGTGGACCGCGATCGCCTTCCTGGCGTCGGGACTTTCCCTGGGCGTGCGATGCCTCGCGGTGGCGGAACCGCGCGCGCGCCGGCTCGGCGTCGGCGCCGCCGCAGTGGCGCTCGGGATCGGCGGACTGACCCTCGTGGAGTACGCGACCGGCGCCTACTTGACCTTCGATCGGTGGCTGTTCGCGGAGGCGCTGCGCTACGACCCGGCCTACCCGACGGGGCGGATGGCGATCCCCACGGCGCTCGGCTTCACGGGCGTCGGCGCCGCCCTGCTGCTCGCGCACGACGGCCAGCCAGGCGCACGACTCCAGTGGCCGAGCTTCTTCACCTTCGGCGTGGCGCTGGTGACCCTCACCGGCTACCTCTACGAAGTGCCGGTGCTGGGGCGGTTCGTGCCCCACGCCTACGGCCCTTTCACGAACATCGCGCTCCACACCAGCGTCGGGCTCCTGATCCTCGGCGCCACGATCCCGTGCACCGACCCGACGACGGGACTGGTCGGGCTGCTCCGCGACCGCGGACTGGCCGGACGCTGGGCTCGGTGGGTGATGCCGTGGGTCATCGTGGTGCCGCTGACCGGCTCCTGGATCCGGTTGGTCGGCGAGCGACGAGGCCTCTACCCGGGCGACGTGGGCACCGCGGTCTTCACGGTGCTCAACGTGCTGATCATGGCGGGGCTGGTGTGGGCCGTCACCGCCAGGCTGGCGCGCTCGGTTCGCGACCGCGACCGCGCCCGCAGCGTCCAGCGCACGGTCGAGCGCAGCTTTCGCCACATGGTCGAGGCCATGCAGGAAGGCGTCTGGCTCCTCGACCGCGAAGCGACCGTCACCTACGTGAACCAGCGGCTCGCCGAGCTGCTGGGCGGGCCGCCGGACCAGATCGTGGGGCACAAGCTGTGGGATTTCGTCGCACCGGAGGATCGCGCGGCGGCGGAGCGCCGCTTCGAGGATCGCCGGCAGGGGATCCGCGACTCCTTCGACTTCCGCATGCGCCGCCTCGACGGCTCGCCACGCTGGGTTCTGGTGTCGAGCAACCCGTTCATGGACGAGCACGGCCGCGTCGGCGGGACGCTCGCGACGCTCACCGACATCCACGAGCGCAAACGCGTGGAGGATCGCCAGCAGCTGCTCGTGAACGAGCTCGACCACCGGGTCAAGAACACCCTCGCCACGGTGCTGGCGCTGCTCGACGAGACCCTCGAGACGGCGGACTCGCCCGAGGCGTTCCGCGAGGCCTTCGACGGCCGGGTGCGCGCGATGGCTCGCACCCACGAGGCCCTCGCGAGGAGGCGCTGGGCCGATCTTCCGCTCGCGGAGGTCGTGGAGCTTGCGCTGTCCGCGGTCGCCGACCCGGCCCGCTCGGAGCTCTGCGCCTCGGGTCCGGCGGCGCGCATCCGCGCGGCGATCGTGCTACCGCTGCTGCTCGCGCTCAACGAGCTCGCCACCAACGCGGTGAAGCACGGCTCGCTGTCGCGCGCCGGCGGCCGGCTGGAGGTCCGCTGGCGCACGACCGCTCGCGACTGGATCGAGCTCGACTGGTCGGAGCGCGACGGCCCCCCCACGCAGGCCTCCCCGCCACCCGGCGCTGGCCTGGAGCTGATCCGGGACCTGGTGCGCGGTCAGCTCCGGGGGACGTTGGAGCTCGTGTTCGCCGAGGTGGGGCTCGACGCGCGGCTCGCCTTCCCCCTCGCGCCACCGAGTGGTGCGGGCGGCGGGCTGATCTCGGTGGAAGCAGCCTCCCGGGCGGGCTGACGCCCCACCCCTGCACTCCCCTGCGCGACGCGGTGTCACGGCCGCCTCAGCCACGCCATCGGGACGTCCGCCTCGAGCCCGCCGTCAGCGCTGCGGATGCGGCGTTCGAGGCGGCCTTCGCGGCGGAAGCCGAGCGACTCGTAGAACGCGATCGCGCGGGTGTTGCTCTCGCGAGTGACGAGCTCGACTCGCTCGACGTCGGGTCGCTCTTCGCGCGCGATGCGCAGCAGCTCGACGAACAGCGCGCGCCCCACGCCACGCCCTTGGCACCCGGGATCGACGGCGATCGTGAGATCCCCCAGGACGTGCGCGAACACCGCGATCGGACCCGCGTGCGCGTGGATCTCGCCCACGACCCGCCCCGCCATGTCCGCGGCGCCGGCGCCGCCGACGGCGACCAGCGCGATCCCGGCTTCGATCCCCCGCCTCACGAAGCTCGTCACGTATTCGCTGGAGATCTCGTGGGCGGCGCGGGCGAGTCCGCTTCCGGGCGACGCGGCGACGCGGCGGTAGAGCGCCAGGATCTCGTCCCGGTCTCCCGGGGTCGCGGCGCGGACCCGCACGGCGGCGCGGGGCTCGCGCGTCACCGCGTCGGGCTCCGCCCCGGGATCACCTCGTCGAGGAAGCGGACCTGGCTCGCCACCGCGGTCTCGAACGGCTCGCCCACGTAGACGTCGAAGTGGCCGAGGGGGAACACCTCGAGGCGCGCGCGCGGCGCGCGGCGCGCCACCTCCTTCGCGGCGGCGGCGGGCGCGAGCGAGTCGTGCTCGGCGACCTGGAGCAAGAGCGGCGCCTGGATGCGCGCCGCGCCGGTGACCGGGCGGTAGGCGCCGAGCTCGAGGAAGACCCGCGCCGCCACGCGATCGTCGAAGCGCATCCCGGGCGGGATCAGCGCGCGGTAACCGGGCTCGCAGTCGGGCGCCGTCATGGCGGCGAGCGAGCCGGGCGGGCCGATCGCCGGCACGTAGACCGGCGCCTTGCCGCCGAGCGCGCCCGCGGCGTCACGGATCGCCACGCTCATCAGCCTGAGCGCCGTGCCGACGCTCGCGGCGCGCGAGCTCGCGAGCCCGTCGGTGAACGGCACCTGCGCGATTCCGTTCACGAAGACCCCGGCTGCAAGCCATTGCAGGACCCGCGTGCTCTGGGTCGCGAATTCCGGCCCGAGCCAGAGGTCCAGCCCCGGGGAGGCGAGGGTGACGACGATGGCCACGGTCGGGAACAAGGCGATGTACACGTAACGGATTCCCCGGTCGAGTAGCAGCGCGGCGCGGTCGACCGAGGATGCGAGGGTGCTCGAGAACGCGGGGAAGAG
>CAYMQR010000351.1:0-5843 GCA_964392195.1 uncultured bacterium
GACCGCGCGCGAGCCGCGGTCGACATCCCGGTGTGGCACGACGACCAGCAGGGCACGGCCACGGCGGTGCTCGCCGCGCTCGACAACGCGCTGCGAATCGTCGGCAAGGAGCGGCGCGGGCTCCGCATCGCGATGATCGGCTGCGGCGCCGCGAACGTCGCGATCTACCGGCTGCTGTGCGCGGCCGGCTACGAGCGCGCCGGCATCGTCGCGTGCGACCGCGAGGGCGTGCTCCACCGCGGGCGCCACGACGTCGAGGAGCGCCGCGACGCCTACACCGACAAGTGGCGGATGTGCGCCGAGACCAACGGCGACGGCGTGCGCGGCGGCATCGAGGCCGCGCTACGCGGCGCGGACGTGTGCCTGGCGTTCTCCGCGACGGGTCCGGGCGTGATCGAGCCCGCGTGGGTGCGCGCCATGGCGAAGGACGCGGTCGTGCTGGCGTGCGCCAACCCGGTGCCGGAGATCTGGCCGTGGGACGCCGAGGAGGCGGGCGCGCGCATCGTCGCCACCGGGCGCAGCGACTTCCCCAACCAGGTCAACAACTCGATCGTGTTTCCGGCGGTGTTTCGCGGCGCCCTCGACGTCCGGGCGCGCACCATCAGCGACTCCATGGCGCTCGCGGCGGCGCGCGAGCTGGCCGGCTTCGCGCGCGAGCGGGGGCTCCGCGAGGACCACCTGCTGCCGCGGATGGACGAGTGGGAGGCCTTCCCGCGCGTCGCGGCGGCGACCGGCACCGCCGCCATCGCCGAGGGGCTGGCGCGCGTGACGGTGTCGGCCGCGAAGCTCGAGGCGGACGCCGCGGCGCGGATCCTGGCGGCGCGCCGCCACACCCAGGTGCTGATGGAGTCCGGCCTGATCCCCGCCCCGCCGCCGTGACGGCACGCGCACCGCGATCGAGCGGCTTCCCGCATTCGAGCGGCTACCCCACTCGAGCGGCTACCCGCCGACGGAGCGGCGGGCTCCAGGGGGCGTGAACCGGCGCCTGCGGCGACGCCGCCTCCCGTGGTAGAACACGTTCTACCCACGTGGAGCGAGCGCCATGAAGCGAGTGCTGATCATCTCGTCCGACTGCCACGCCGGCCCACCGCCACCGGGCTACCGGTCGTATCTCGATCCCCAGTACCGCGAGGCCTACGACCAGTCGCTGCCGCGGATGCTCGAGATCATCGAGGAGCGGCAGAAGAAGACCTTGGCCTCGGAGTTCCTCGCCACCTGGAAGCAGGGCGAGGTCGCGGTGGGCCTGCGCGGCGTCCACGACTCGGCCGAGCGCGACCGGCAGCTCGACGGCGACGGCATCGCCGGCGAGGTGATCTTCCCCGACGGCGTGACCGACAAGAACTCCTGCCCGTTCGGCGCCGGTCTCGCGATGCCCACCGAGGGCGTGGTGCCGGAGCTGCAGTGGGCCGGCGCCCGCGCCCACAACCGCTGGATCGCCGAGTTCTGCGCGCAGGCCCCCGAGCGCCGCGCCGGGCTCGCCGCGGTGCCGATGTTCTGGGACGTCGAGGAGGCGGTGCGCGAGATCCACTGGGCCAAGGCGCACGGGCTGCGCGGCATCCTGATCCCGCCGCTCTTCGGCTCGCGTCCCCCGCTTCACGCCGCGTGTTACGAGCCGATCTGGAGCGCCTGCGAGGCGCTCGACCTGCCGATCCACACCCACGGCGGCGGCGCCCCCGATTACGGCGACCACCTCGGCACCGTCGGCATCTACGTCACCGAATACGCGTGGTGGTCGGCGCGCCCGGTGTGGTTCCTGATCTGGGGCGGCGTCTTCGAGCGCCACCCGCGGCTCAAGTTCGTGGTGACCGAGCTCGGCGCGAGCTGGGTGCCCGAGCTCAAAGCGCTCATGGACCAGCGCTTCCGCGACACCCACTTCAACCAGAAGCTCGCCGATTTCCGTAGCCACCTGAAGATGAAGCCGAGCGAGTACTTCGACCGCAACGTGTGGGTGGGCGCCTCGGTGACCTCGCGCGAGGACATCGAGAACCGCGCCGCGATCGGCCTCGGCAACATCATGTGGGGCAGCGACTTCCCGCACCCGGAGGGGAGCTGGCCGGCGACGCGCCACTTCCTCGACGAGTCGTTCCGCGGCATCCCGGAGAACGACGCGCGCACCATGCTCGGACTCAACGCCGCGGAGGTCTACGGCTTCGACCTCGACAAGCTCGCGCCGCTCGTCGAGCGCATCGGCCCCACCCCCGCCGAGCTCGGGCTCGCGTAGGGCCGTCGCCGCGGGCGACCGCCACCCCTCTAACCCGCAATCATGCGACAGCTCGGTTCGGATGAGTGGAGCGTAGACGTGCCCGAGATCAGTCGGTTCTTCGGCATCGTGATCCGCATGTTCTTCAACGATCACGACCCGCCGCATTTCCACGCGGTGTACGGCGACGACGAAGCACAGATCGACATCGAGACCCTGGACGTACGACGCGGCCACTTGCCGCGCCGCGCCCTCGGCATGGTGATCGAGTGGGCGAGCCAGCATCGCCAAGAGCTTCGCAAGGACTGGGAGCTGGCACGCGAAGGCATCCAGCCATCCCCTATCCAGCCGCTCGATTGAGCGTCTCGAGGAGTGCCACGGTGGTTCGCATCCGATCCGTCCAACCGCTCGGAGGGTTCAACGTCCGGCTCGGCCTCACCGACGGATCGGTGGTCGAGCGCGACCTGAGTGAGCTGATCGCCGGCTGCGTCTTCGAGCAGTTGCGCGCGGATCCGGACGCATTCCGAGCAGTCATCGTCGACTCGGGCACGCTGGCCTGGCCGAATGGGGCTGATCTGTGTCCCGACGTCGTCATCTGGGGCGGTGAGCCGCCGACGGACGAGACCGAGCATCCGCCGACGCGGCTACGGGTGAAACGGCCAGGCGCGAGGCACGAGGCGGCTTGACGCTGAGCACGAACACGCGGCCCGCCCGGACGCGGCGCAGCCGCGGCCTCGCTCTCGCGGTCCTGCTCGTCACGTCCTTGCCGACCGTGCGCCTGCCCCCCTCAGCGCTTCTTCGGAATCCAGGCCCAGGTCATCGCGCAGCGGATCGGCTCGGCGCCGGATTCGTCCTTCACCTCGACCCGCACCAGCACCTCACCCTTGGGCTCGGTGAAGAGCGCTTCGATCTGCGCGGGCGTGAGGTGGGCCGTGGCCACGAGCCCACCGTGGGCGCGGCGCAGGTAGTCGATCGACATCGTCTTGATGAGCGGCAGCTTGTCGTCGGGCAGGTTCATGCCGACGACGAAGCCGGTGGCGGTCTCGGCGAGCAGCGCCATCGCGGCGGCGTGGACGCCGCCGATGTGGTTCTGCACCTTGCCGCGGTTGGCGATCGCCACCACCACGCGCTCGGGTCCGACCTCGCGGAACTCGAGACCGGCGGTGCCGGCGAAGCGCACCGCGCGGCCGAGCGCCTTCGAGCGCACCCAGCCGCCGAGCGGCGCGGGCACGCGCCCCAGGCTCTTCACGGTGCGCGCCATGCGGTTGGGGGGGCGCTGCTCGGTGCTGGGCGACACGCTCGACATGGGATTCTCCGCGGTCCGGTGGCCTGGACGGATCTTCACATTTTGCCATTGGAATTCATCACACTACGCCAGTCAAAAACATCACAATTCGCCAGTTTATTCTGAAACAACCAGCTATCTGGAAGTTTCGGATTTGCCGCGAAACATGCCAAAACCGCGCACTCAATCCTCGTAGATGGGCTTGCGGCGCTCTTTTCGCGCCTTGAGCGCCTCCTCGAGGTTGCGCGTGGTCAGCCGGACCAGCAGCTGGTTGCGGTTCTCGAGGTCGATCGCGGCGCGCAGGCTGCCGCACTCGAGGCTCGACCACATGACCTCCTTGGTCATGGCGACGCCGTGGCCGCTGTACTCGGCGATGCGCTCGGCGAGCTCGATCGCCGCCGGGACCAGCGCCTCGTCGTCGACGACGCGCGACACCAGCCCGATCCGCTCGGCCTCCTCGGCGTCCACCTCGCGCCCGCTCAGGATGATCTCGTTGGCGCGCGACGCGCCGATCTGGCGCGGCAGCAGGTAGCTCACGCCGAGCTCGGTGCCGGTGAGCCCGTTGCGGATCCCCGCCGCGCAGAACCGCGCCGAGCGCGCCGCGATGCGGATGTCGGCGCCGAGCGGCAGGCACATCCCGCCGCCGAAGGCCGGGCCGTTGATGGCGGCGATGATCGGCTGCGGGATGTCGCGCATCGCCGGCACGATGTTGGCCATGAACGACATCGCGCGGGTGGCGAGCCGCGCCATGGTGAGGCCGTCGGTGTTGGGCGGCAGCCCCACGTACTCGAGGTTCATCCCCGAGCAGAAGCCCTTGCCCGTGCCGGTCAGCACCACCGCGTAGCACTCGTTGTCGCGGCCCACCTCGGCGAGCGCGTCGTAGAGCGCGCCGACCAGCTCGAACGACATCGAGTTGAGCGTGCCCGGGTCGTTGAGCGTGATCACGCTCACCCGCGGCCGCACCTTCTCCACCACCGCCATCGTCATCGCCGTCTCCGTGTCCGTCGCGCGGGCGCGCGCCGCCGTCACGCGTTCTTCGCGCGGATCCTGTCGATGCGCTCGCGGAGCTTCTTCGCCTCCGCGAGCTTGCCGGCCGCCTCGAGCTGCGCGGCGTGCTTCTCGAGCAGCGCGACGGTGGCGAGGGGATGGCCCGGATCGACCCGCTCCTCACCCTCGCCCACCTCCGCCCGAGCCGCGCCGCCGAAGATCACCGCGGGCACCGCCGCCACGAACGGCGCCACGGCGAGCGCCTGCGGCGAGGCGCCGACGCGCGCCAGCGCGACCGCGGCGAACACCCCGAACGCGGCGCTCGCGGCCCACGTGTGCGGGTCGCGCGGGCGGCCGCGGAAGCCCAGGTAGAATGCCGCCGCCGTGACCAGCCACACCACGATCTCGAGGCCGTCGAGCCGCGTCGCCAGCGGCTTGCCCTGCGCGAGGCTCGCGAACGGCAGGATCAGCGGGAAGAGCAGGAACCACGTGACGGTCCGCATCACCCGCGCGAGCTCGCCGCCCACCGGATCCGCGTCGCCGCTCGCCTCGCTCGCCATCGCGTTCTCTCGCCGGCGCCACCCGGACGGGCGGGCGCGGCCGTTTTAGCACGCGCCCCCCCGGCCTTCCTCGATGCCGACCTCCCCGAAGCGCCGCCGCGCACGCGCCGCCGCCGCGCAGCCCACGCCGGCCGTCGAGGTCGCGCCGCGCCGCCGCGCCGCGATCCGCGACGCCCTCCAGGACTGGTTCCGCTCCGATCACCGCGACCTGCCGTGGCGGCGCACCCGCGACCCGTACGCGATCCTGATCTCGGAGGCGATGCTCCAGCAGACCCGCGTCGAGACGGTGATCCCGTACTACGAGCGCTTCCTGGCGAAGCTGCCGAGCTTCGCCGCGCTCGCCGCCGCGCCGCACGACGACGTCCTGGCGCTGTGGGCCGGGCTCGGCTACTACCGGCGCGCCGCCAACCTCCAGGCGTGCGCGCGTACGGTGGTCGAGCTTCACGGTGGCGAGCTGCCGCGCGACGAGGCGGCGCTGCTCGCGCTGCCGGGCGTGGGCGCCTACACCGCGGGGGCGCTGCGCTCGATCGCGTTCGGCGAGGAAGCGCCGATCGTCGACGGCAACGTGGTGCGGGTGCTGTCGCGGCTGTTCCGCATCGAGGACGGCCTCGGCGCGGCGCGCGCCGAGGTGTGGCGGCTCGCCGGGGAGCTGGTGCGCGGCTCGCGGCCGTCCGATCTCAACCAGGGCCTGATGGAGCTCGGCGCCCTGGTGTGCACGCCGAAGAAGCCGCGCTGCGGGTCGTGCCCGCTCGAGTCGCGCTGCGACGCCCGCGCCGCCGGCGACGCGGAGCGCTTCCCCACCGGCAAGACC
>CAYMQR010000352.1:0-5841 GCA_964392195.1 uncultured bacterium
CGCCGCTCCGCTCAGTCGCTGGGCCAGTGGTCGTGGCGGCGGCGGCGCTCGGCGCGGTAGTTGGTGATCTCGAGGCGCAGCCCGTCGGGATCGGTGACGAACGTGGCGACGTAGTCGGGCGCGTATTCGGGGAAGAGCCGCGGCTCGCTCGCGTCGATCCCCGCCGCCACCAGCTCCGCCGCCGCGCGCCTCACCTCGTCGGTGGTGTCCACCCGCAGGCACAGGTGGTGGAGGCCCGGCGCGTACGGGTCGTGCGGCGCCGCAGCCGCTCGCGCCGGACGCAGCACCACGCCGAAGTGGCGGTTGAAGTACTGGACGTGGCGCTCGCCGCCGAGCGCGAACTCGTTCTTGCGGAACCCCAGCGCCCCGAAGAGCCGGTCGTGAAAGGCCTCCGAGCGCGCGAGGTCGGCCACGGTGAGGTACACGTGGTCGATCCCGGTTACCTCGGCCATCGCGCTCCCTTCCCTCACGCGCCGCGGCGCGGCGCGCTCACAGGGTCTTGAGGTACTCGATCACCGCGCGACGCTCGCGCGCCGTCAGCCCGTCGCCGAAGGTGTGCCCGCCGTTCGACTGGCTCCAGTAGGTGGTGTCGTAGACGTACTTGCGCTCGCCGTCGGGAGCGTCGGCCTGCGAATACGGCAGCTCGACCCACGGCCAGCCCATCGCCTCTTCGTCGAAGTGGGTGCTGTCGAGGTCGACCCGCTTCCAGTAGCGCGGGCGCGCCGCGCTGTTCAGCGCCAGCTCCACGGTGGGCACCGAGCCGTTGTGGAAGTACGGCGCGGTCGCCCAGATGCCGTCGAGCGGCGGCGCCATGTAGCCGGGGAACGGCTCGGCGGGCGCCATGCGCGTGATGCGGCCGTAGTACGACTCGTTGTACCACTCGACCAGCTCGGGGGCGTGGATCACGCCGGCGTTCGCGACCACCGGGTCGGTGCCGATCACGTCCAGCGGGAAGAGCAGGTTCGGATAGGTGTCGCTCGCATCGTCGTCGGGGTCGGCGGCGTGGGTGCCGTGGCAGTTGGCGCAGTTGGCGAGGTATACGGCGCGCCCCTGTCCGGCGAGGTCGCGGTCGATGCCGCGCGTGTAGTGCGGCGCCCTGAGCGTACCGATGTAGGCCTGCATGTCCTTGAACATGGCGTCGACCTTCTTCGCTTGCTCGACGTCGTCGACGCACACCGAGGTCGCGAGCGCCATCGTCCCGCGGTGATCTCCACGCGCCATGCCGTTGTAGAAGAGCGCGTTCTTCTTGTGGGCGCGCCACCACGGCGGCGGATCGGAGGTGACGCGCGCGTCCTCGAGCGGCATGCGGTTGCCGCTCTCGTCGCGCGGCTCGAGCGGCGCGAGCAGCTCGTCGCTCCACGCCAGCGTGTCGCGGTCGTGGTGCGCCATCAGCACCACCGCGACGATCTCGGCCGGGTTGTTTCCCACCGTCCGCATGCGCGTCGCGGTCAGGGCGCTCGCCGCCTTCAGCATGCGCGTGAGGTTCGCCTTCTCCGCCTCGTTCAGGCCGAGGAGGTCGAGGAGGCTCTCGGGGATCGAGACGGACGGCATCCCGAACGTCCAGTCCGCCGCCGCGTTGCCGAGACCGACGTAGAGCTGGCCGTCGAACTCGCCGCCATGACAGGTGAGGCAGTTCGAGTTCACCACCTCGGCGCCGTTCGGCGCCGTGAACGCGTTCATCGAGTACGGCATGCGGCGGTTGTGGCCCTCCCGCCCGTCGAGCTTCTTGCCGTCACCGAGGCCGCCGAGGAATGGCGCCAGCAGCGGGTTGCCGATGATCTTGTACGGGATCCCGCACGTCATGTAGCCGCCGTTGAGCAGCATGGTGCGCCCCGCCGCGGCGTCGCCCGGATCCTGCGGCTCGGCGGGCAACATCACGCTGCCGTAGGGGCCGCGCTCGCCCTGCCAGGCCGAGCCGCCGTCGCCCGACGACCCACACCCCGATGCAATCAGCACCGTGAGCAAGGTGACGACGGCCAGATGTGCGAGGGCGCGGTGCTCGAGCCGGCGCGTGCGAACGGGAGATCGGACCATGGGACGCTCCGCTCCCCGCTGCGCGAGCTACCGGCCCGCCGGTAGGCTTCAGTGGGGCGGCACATCCTACATCCGCCCTTCCCCGGACCGCGAGCGTCAGTTGCTCGGCGGCTCGTCGGCGTCGCCGGTGGACCGCGCTCCGTCGTTGGCCGCGTGGCCCTCCGCGGTCGGGCCGCTGGGAGCGAGCCGCCGCGGCAGCCCGACCACGACGAGGGCGCCCGCCGCCGCGCTCTTGAGGAGCCGGTAGAGCATGTCCTGGCGCGGCCGCTCGGTCGGCACCTCGTCCCACGCCACCTCGGGCAGCGTGGCGTCGACCAGCACCTCGCCGTTCTCGAAGCGCTCGTGGGCGTCCGGTAGCAGGTCGTGGAGCAGGCTGAGCATCTCCTTGTTCTCGGCGAGCACCCAGCAGCGGAACGACTTCACGTGGCGCTCGCGCGCCGCCGCGATCAGCCTGAGGAGCAGCAAGCTGCCGAGCCCCTTCCCCTGCGCGTCGTCGAGGACGGTGACCGCCGCTTCGGCGACGTCGGGCTCGTCGGCGAGACGGATGAAGCGCGCCACGCCGAGCGCCTCCTCGCCGCCGTCCGCTGTCGCGACCGAGGCACCCAGCGCCACGTGCGCCTCACCGTCGACGTCCGTGAGGTAGCGCGCCTCGGCCTCGGTGAGCCGCTGCTTGGGCGCGAAGAAGCGGTAGTACCGCGAGCGCTCGGAGAGCTTCTCGAAGCCGCGCTCGAGGAGCGCGCGGTCCTCGGCGCGCAGCAACCGCAACGTCGCGGCGGAGCCGTCGCGGAGCACGACCGGCTCGCGGTAGTCCTGGTCGAAGCGGCGCTCGTTCATGGGCACGGCACGAAGCCACCGGGTTGCTTCCACCGATTGTACGAGCATGGGCAGCCGCGCTGGAACCCGAGCGGCGGCGTGCGGCTCGCTCGATCAGGCCGGATGCGGGAACAGCAGAGCGCGCAGCCCGCGGCCGGCGGCGAAGCGCGCGAGGTGCTCGTCGGAGCGGAAGTGATCCATCACCGAGCGGTACGGCACGCAGCACTGCGCGCACACCGGCAGGCCCAGGGCGACCTGCTTGCGGAATCCGCGGTAGCCGGCGCCGTTCCAGTGCGCGTCGAGTGGTGCCTCGCGGACGTTGCCGAGCCGCCAGCCGTCGAGCGACTGGCACGCGAGCAGGTCGCCGTACGGGCCGATCATGGCGACACCCCACGGCCACGTGCAGCCCGCCTCGGCGCGCCCCGACGAGCCGGCGAGGAGCAGCCGGTCGACGTCGATCGCGACCCGCCCGCGCCGCCGCGCGGCGGCGATCGCGTCGAGGAGCTCGCGCGGCAGCCCGCCCGGCGCGCGCCCTCCCGCCGCCGACTTGCGCGAGAACTGGAGAGTGGCCGCTCCCGGCGTTCCGAGACGCGCCTCGGTGGCGGCGACGGCGTCGCGGCCCAGGTCGCTCACGTGGTGGAACGCGAGGCGCGCGGCACCGACCCGCTCCGCCAGCTCGATCAGCGGTACCAGGGCGTCGCGGTTCTCGGGCAGCACCGTGACGTTGACGAAGAGCTGGGGGCCGCGCGCGTGGCGCGCGCGCTTCGCCGCCGCGAGCCGCTCGAGGCCGGCCACGATGCGATCGAACGCGCCCTCGCGCCCGCGGATCCGGTCGTGGGCCTCCCCCACTCCGTCGAGCGACACCCACAGCACGTCGAGGCCGCTTGCCACCAGCCCCTCCACCGCCGCGTCGTCGAGGTGCAGGCCGTTGGTCTGCAGGCGCACGAACGGCAGCCGCGACGTAGCGGCGTCGACGACGTCGAGGAGGTCGGCGCGCAGGAACGGCTCGCCGCCGGTGAGGATCACGCTGCGCGTGCCGCGATCGGCGGCGTCCTCGAAGAGCGCGGTCAGCTCGGCGAGCGAGCGCAGCGCGCGGCCCGGCTCCTCGTACACGCCCTGCCAGAAGCGGCACATCCTGCAGCGCAGGTCGCACTCGGCGTTGAGCACCACGTAGAGCTGCACCGGCGTCCCGGCGCGCTCGGTGCGTAGCGCGAGCCGCGCCAGCGACCCGGCGGCGGCGAGCGGACGCCGCGCCGCGCGCGTCACACGGGTCGACATGGGAGGTGCGGCCGCCACGGTGACTCGCGCTGCTCGGCGGGCGCGGCTCCCGCCGCGGCGGCGAGCGCCTCGGCGTGCGGCCGCGGGTCGTTGCGCCACCGGTCGGGCTCGACCACCAGCTCGCCGTCGCGGGCGACGTGCCAGCCGTAGCGCGCGAACGGCGCGAGCGGGATCCCGGTCGAGCGCTTGAGCCCGATCGCGTACGCGAGCCGGCCGATCGCGAAGTACACCGGGTTGACCGGCGCCTTCACCAGCCACCGCACCACGCGCGCCGGTAGCCCCAGGGCGACGCACAGGTACATGAGCTGCTGGAGGTTGATGATCGTGGTGGGCGGGCGGCGGTCGCGGACCTCGGCGAGCTGCGAGAGCGGCGCCCCCGGATCGAGGCGCAGCACGTCGGAGTCGACCACCACCGGGCGGGTCGCGAGGTTGAGCGCGTAGGTCTCGAGGGCGCGCTCGATCCCCTCGCCCGGCGAGCCGAGGATGTTGTTGGCCTGGAACAGGATGCCGTGGGCGCGCAGCCGGTGCGCAGCCTCGACGTACGCCTGGGTGGTCTCGCGCTTGCCCAGCACGCGGCGGCGGATCTCCTCGTTGCCGCTCTCGTAGGCGCAGATGATCGAGTGGCAGCCGCTCGCGGCGAGCTCGCGCACCGTGCCCTCGGTGAGGAACGCGGGGCGCGCGACGCCGCGGAACGGGAGGCGCACGCGCTCGCGGTAGAGCGCGAAGAAGCGCGCCACCCAGTCCTCGCCGAGCAGGAAGAGCGTGTCCTCGAACTTGAACATCCGCACGTCGAAGCGCGCCCGCGCCCACACCAGCTCCTCGATCACGTTCTCCGGCGAGCGCTTGCGGATGGCGAGCCCGTTGCCCGCGTACATGGCGCGCTGGGTGGGCACGACGCAGTAGGTACACAGCTCGGTGCAGCCGCGCCCCGTCATGATCGGGTAGGTCCAGCGGTAGAAATCGCGCACGAACGGGTAGCGGAAGTAGTCGCTCGGGTCTGCGAAGGGGAGCCGATCGAGGTCGTCGATCAGCCGCCGCGACGGGTTCCTGTGCCAGCGCCCGGCGCGGTGACTCCACACGTTGCGCAGTCCGCTCGCGTCGCCGCCGCTCGCCAGCACGCCGAGCAGCTCGGGCAGCGCCTCGTCGCACTCGCCGCGGCAGAGGTAGTCGACGGATTCGTCGGCGAGGAAGTACTCGGGGTCGAAGGTCGCGTACGAGCCGCCCGCGACGATCGGACCGAGGAAGCCGTGGCGCGTGCGCAGCTCACGAGCGGTGTCGCGCGCCCAGCGCTCCACGCCGAGCACGGTCGGCAGCGCGATCACGTCCGGTCGCTCGGCGGCGAGGATCGCCGCCACGCCGCCACGCTCCTCCGGCACGATGCGGAGCGCCACCTCGTGGCCGGCGGCGCGCGCCGCCGCGATGCACGCGGTGGTGCCGTTCCAGATGATCGGATCGAGCTGGAGGAAGAGGGTCTTCACGGACGCGGTCGCGAGCGGGCGAGCGAGGTGCGAGGGCCAGACGGCGTCACGCGGCGGGGTGGGTCATTATCTGGCCGCCCCACCAGCCCGTCAAAACGGCGAACACGGCGCTCGTCCGGCTTCGCGCACATCCGGTAGCGGACCGCCCGGCCCGCGAGTACGATCGGCGTCGACGGCTCGGCACCCCACCCCACTCGTCCACGGAGGCCGGCGATGATCACCGTGCAGTCGATCCTGA
>CAYMQR010000353.1:0-3685 GCA_964392195.1 uncultured bacterium
GCCATTATTCCGATTTTTTCACGCGGCGAAGTTTTGGGGACGTTGGAGGCGGGCTCGACATGGTGCAGTTCTTCATCGTCCCGGGCGCCGCCGACTACTACGAGACGCAGGGCATCGACTTCCGCTTCCACCAGGTGCTGCGCTTCCTCGACGACCCCGTCTCCGTGATCGACCCGGTCGGCATCCTGTCGCGCCGCGACACGATCATCGGCCACCTGATGCAGGTCACCCACGCCAACCCGATCTACGACCTGCAGGTCCTCGACATGTTCGAGGACGGGCTCGACGCGCTCGAGCGCGAGCTCGAGGAGATGCTCGCCGGCACCCACCCGCGCGCCGGCACCATCGGCGCGGTCGTCGAGGACCCCGGCTACCACCGCCGCCTCCTCGACTACGTCCGCGCCTACCGCAAGAACCCCGACTCTCCTCACCTGCTGCGTGAGCAGGGCGAGGCGCGCGCGAGCGCGGAATTCCGCCTCGCCGAGCACACCTTCGGCACCCTGCCTGCGTTCATGCGCTACGCGAACCGGCTGCCGCGCGAGCTGCGCGCACTGGTCGCGCACCGCCGTCGCGGCGTGCTCGATCCCACCTACTGCGATCCCGCGCCCGCCGCCGCCTACCGCGCCGGCACGCTCGAGAGCCCGTACCGGTGCGCGGCTTGACCCGCCTCGCGCGCCGCCGATACTGGGGAGCGCGCACACCCGCGAGGCTCCCATGGTCGAGATCGAGATCCGCTACGAAGGCGACCTGCACACCACGGCGGTCCACGGGCCGTCCAGCACCCAGCTCGCCACCGACGCGCCCAAGGACAACATGGGCCGTGGCGAGAGCTTCTCGCCCACCGACCTGGTGGCGACCGCGCTCGGCACCTGCATCGCCACGACCATGGACATCGTCGCCCGCCGCCACTCGTTCTCCGCGGTCGGCACGCGGGTACGCGTCGCCAAGCACATGGTGAGCGAGCCCACGCGGCGCATCGGCAAGCTCGATGTCGTGGTCGACATGCCGCGCGCGCTGAGCGCCGACCAGCGCGCGCTGATGGAGCGCACCGCGCACACCTGCCCGGTCGCCGAGAGCCTGAGCCCGGCGATCGAGGTGCCCATCGACTTCCGCTACGTGGACTGATCGCCCGTCGTGCCGAGCCGCCCGCCGCTCCGCGTGGTCGCCTTGAGCGACACCCACGGCTTCCACCGCGCGCAACACGTCCCCGACGGTGACGTCCTGGTCCACGCCGGTGACCTGACCAAGTACGGCGAGGTCGGCGAGATCGACGACTTCGACGCCTTCCTCGCCACGCTGCCGCACCCGCACAAGCTGGTGATCGCGGGGAACCACGACTGGTGCTTCCAGCGCCAGCCCGCGGAGTCCCGCGCCCGCCTCCGCCACGCGACCTACCTCGAGGACGAGGAGGTCGTGGTCGAGGGCTGGCGGTTCTACGGCAGCCCGTGGCAGCCCGAGTTCAACGACTGGGCCTTCAACCTGCCGCGCGGCGAGCCGCTACGCGAGAAGTGGGCGCGGATCCCCGCCGCCACCGACGTGCTCGTGACCCACGGCCCGCCGCTCGGCCACGGCGACCGGGTCGCCTTCGGCGGCCGGCACGTCGGCTGCGAGGACCTGCTGCGGGCCGTGGAGCGCCTCGCGCCGCGGTTCCACGTCTTCGGCCACATCCACGAGGGCGCCGGCGTCACCCGCGCCGGCGTGACCACGTTCGTCAACGCCGCGAGCTGCGACCTCTTCTACGAGCCGATCCAGCCGCCGCTGGTGTTCGACCTCGTGCCCTGAGCGCCGCGGCGCTCGCGGCGCAGCCCCCGCGCACCACGCGCGGCGGTCAGGCGTCCGGCAGCAGGCCCAGATCCACGTAGCCGCGCCGCGTCCGCTCGGTGAGGATGCCGAGGTTCTTCAGGTTGGGCAGCACGGTGTGGTTGTAGAGATACATCTGGCTCCACTTCCAGCCGTCCGAGCGCAACGTGCCGCGCAGGAGCCGGAACGGATCCAGCCCGTAGCGGGGACCGAGCAGCTCGGTCATCCCCTTCCCCGACGAGTTGAACAGGCACTCGAGGATGTCGAACGTCCAGTCCTCGAGGGCGTCGCGCTCGGCGCCGGCGAGGTGCGGGAGCTGGCGCTTGAGCGAGTGGAACCCGAACGCGGCGTGGCGCGCTTCGTCGATGGTCACGCGGCGCAGGATGTCGCGCAGCAGCGGGTGGCGGACGTTCTGCTCGAGCCCGGCGAAGATCCCGAGCGCCACGCCCTCGAACAGCACCTGCATCCCGACCGCCTTCTTCCACCACTCGGCGGCGCCGAGGAGCTGGTCGAGGAGGTGCTTGAGCACCGGGTCGACGGCGTCGATGTGGCCGATCTTGCGATCGAGGAAGCTGGCGAAGACCTCGCAGTGGCGCGCCTCGTCGACCACCTGGCTCGCCGCGTAGAACTTCGCGTCCATGTCGGGGATCGCGTTGACGAGCTGGGCGGTGAGCTGGAGCGCCGCCTGCTCGCCGTGGAGGAGCTGTGAGAGCGTGAAGCCGATCTCGTCGACCACCGCCTGCTTGCGCGTCTCCTCGTCGCGGCCGACGACCGCGAGCACGTTGGCGAGGATCGAGCTCTCGGGGTTCGCGAGCCAGTCGCGGTCGTCGAGCGGCACCGACCAGTCGACGTCGGTCTGCGCGTTCCACTGCCCGCTCTTGCCCTTCTCGTAGAGAACCTTCAGGTGGTCCTCGCCGAGCGAGTAGTCCCACTGCCAGTGGAGGGTGAGCGGCACGTCGACGTCCTGCAGCCGCCGCAACGTCTCCGCCTGATCGGCGGGCAGATCGATGCGCCGGTACCGGTCGATCTCGTGGCGATGCTCGGGGAAAAGCGGCATGCGACTCCTCCGCGAGCGCCGGCCCGGCCGCTCGCACGCCCGGCCATCGCGGGCCGGTCCCTCACGCTACTGCCCGCTCGAATCGGCCGTCAATCCAGGCGCGGGTCGACGATGTCAGCGGCCGCCATGGCCTCAGAGTCCGACGGCCGCAGCCAGGAAGCCATAGCCGTCCGCCAGCTCCCCGACCAGCGCAGACAGAGTGACGGCCCCGCCGTGGCCCGCGGTCGGGACGATGCCGAGGAGGATCGGCGCCGATCCCGATTGCGCGCGCTGGAGCGCGGCGACCAGCTTGTAGGAGTGCCATGGCGCGCAGCGCGTGTCGTGATCGCCGATCGTGACGAGCACCCCCGGGAAGCGCTTCGGCGTGCTCGCGGTGTGGACCGGGGAATAGGCGAGTAACGCCGCGAGCTCGGCAGGATCATCGGGGGACCCGTACTCGCCTTCCCAGCCCGCACCCTGGCCAGCGACCGGAAACCGCACCATGTCGTAGACCCCAGCCTCCGCGAGTACGGCGCCGAACAGCTCTGGGCGCTGGATGACACACGCCGCCACCAACAATCCGCCGTTCGAGGCACCCTGAATCGCCAGGCGCTCAGCGGAGGTGTAGCGGTTCGCGATCAGCCACTCGGCCGCGGCGATGAAGTCGTCGAACGTGGTCTGCTTCCGGGTTCGGATCGCGGCGTGGTGCCACTCCTCGCCATATTCCCCGCCGCCCCGCAGTCCGGGCACCGCGAGCACTCCGCCGCGCTCCAGCCAGCAGGCGTGCGGCGACGAGAACCCCGGGCACGCCGACAGCCCGTAGCCGCCGTACCCGGTCAGCAGCGTCGG
>CAYMQR010000353.1:3785-5799 GCA_964392195.1 uncultured bacterium
TCCTTCGAACCCGAGCACGGTGCCCACGCCCGGAAGCTCCACCTCGCCGAGGGCACGGCCGGCGAGGTCGTACTCCGAGACGCGGCTCTGCACCTGCTCGAGGCGCTGCACGAACAGGTGGTCGCCCGAGCGGGTGACGCTCTCGATCGGCCAGTCGCCCTCGGGCACGATCTCCCTCACCCCTGCCGACCCAACGTCCACGGCGATGACCCGGCCGCGCGGCGCCCCCGCGGTGGTGCGAAAGTAGATCGTCGAGCCGACGCTCGTGACGTACAGATACTCGGCCTCGAAGCCCTCGAAGAGCGGGGTGGGCGACGCACTCGGTTGATGCAGATCGATCACCCACACCGACTCGGTGCGGCGGTCGCCCACCTGGCCTTCGCCCGCGGTGATCACCAACCATCGGCCGCACGGCGTGACCGTGGGAAGGAACTGCCACGTCGGCTCATCGGGACGCTCGAAGATCGACGCGTCCTCGCTCGCGTCGGTGCCGAGCGTGTGGAAGCACACCTTCGCGTCACGGTCGGGAGCCACGAGCACCCGACCCCGGTCTGGTTCGGGAAAGCGGCTGTAGATCAGGGCGCTCCCGTCGGGTGTGAAGCTGGGTGGGTAGTACTTCGTCCACTTCAGCCGATCCGGTAGGTCAGCCCCGGTCCCCACGTCGCGGATCCGCCATTCCACCCAATCGCCACCCGCCTCGGCGATACCGTACGCGACCCACCGCCCGTCCGGGCTCACCACCCAATCGGCCAGCGCCAGCCGGCCATCCGGGGAGAGCTCCATGGGATCGACCAGCACCCGTGGTTCGCCCGCCAGGGCGGCCGAGACGAACACGGTCGGCTGCTCGCGGCGCCCACCCCACATCTGGAAGAAGCTTCGCACTCCACGGATCACCGGCGCGCTCATGCGCTCGGCGCCGAACATCGCCGCGAGTCGCGAACGGAACGAAGCGCGTTCGGGTAGAGCCGCCAGAAAACGTGCAGTGAGCACCCGTTCGGCGTCGGCCCATTCCCGGGTCTCGGGAGCGTCGAGATCCTCGAGCCACCGGTACGGGTCCGTCACGACCCTCCCGTGGCGGACCTCGACGACATCGACCTGGGGTGCTGGCGGATACGTCGCGACGAACGATTCCCGCGCTCCCGACGCCATGCGCCCCTATAGCACGACCGTGGCGAGACGAGCCGGGGGGCCCGGCCGGACGACGCGCGCGGCTCGAGCGGCCGGGGCGGGGTTCGGAATGGATCCGGAGGCGGCTACAACGCCGACTTGCCGAGGCGGTTGCGGATCAGGACCACGCCGAGGAGCAGCGTCGCCATCACCGCGGATCCCACCAGCAACAGGAAGATCGGCCCGAGCTGGCCGCCGAGCTTGTCGTAGAGCTTGCCGATCACGAGCGCCTGGACGACGGCGCCCACCTGCCCCATGCCGTTGATCACGCCCGCCGCCAGCGTGGCGTTGGCGCGCGAGCCCACCTCGATCGCGCCCGCGCCGGTCATCAGCGCGTCCGGCCCGTAGAGCGTGAAGCCGATCAGGAGCAGTGCGCCGCCGAACACCACGAGCGACGTGCCGCCCAGCTTCCACATCACCAGGCACGAGGCGGTGAGGCCGAGGAGGAAGAGGAAGCTCACGATGGTGCGCCGCGAGCGGAAGAAGCGGTCCGAGAGCCAGCCCGCCACGATCACGCCGGGGATGCCGGCGAAGTCGAAGAGCGTCGACAGGTAACCGCTCGCCTCCGCGCTCTGCGCGTAGTTGAGCTTGAGGAAATACGGCACCCACGACCACAGCGCGTAGCGGATGAACTTCACGAAGAAATAGAAGGTGCCGACCAGCAGCACGGTGACGATCGCGTCGCGGCTCCAGCCGGTCTCCTCGGGCACCTCGACGCTCGGCGCTCCGTCGCCCGCCGCCACGGCGGCGGTCCCGAGATCCTCCTCCTCGACGGGGTCCTCGACCGGCGGCAGCCCGACGTCCTCGGGCCGGTTGCGCTGGTTGGGGACGAAGAACAGCAGGATCG
>CAYMQR010000354.1:0-5786 GCA_964392195.1 uncultured bacterium
AGGCACTCGCTTCGCTCGTGGCGTCGCGCCGCGACGCGCCGATCGGCGGGGTCCCGCCGTGCGCGAGGCGTGGCCCGCTGCTAGGATCGGCCGGCCGTACCGGGATCCACCGCCGTGCAGGAGAGGTCCGATGGCCGGAGTGCTCTACGCCGTCCAGACGGTGTTCACGCTGTGGATGCTGGTCGACTGCATGCGGCGCGGCGGCGGTTTCTACTGGTACGTCATCCTGTGGATGCCGCTCGGGCCTCTCGCCTACTTCTTCGCGGTCAAGGTCCACGACTACGACCTGCGCGCGATCAAGCGGCTCCTGCGCTTCGAGCGCCCGCCCTCCGTCGCGGCGCTGCGCTTCCGCCTCCAGGAGAGCGCCACGGCCGCCAACAAGCTGGCCCTGGCGCAGGAGCTGGTGGCGCGGAAGGAGAACCTCGAGGAGGCCGTCGGGCTGTTCCGCGACGTGCTGCGCTGGGACCCCGAGGAGCGCCGGGCCCAGTACGGCCTGAGCGTCGCCATGGTGCAGCAGGGCGAGGTCGCGGCGGCGCTCGCGCTGCTCGCGAAGCTGGTCGCCCGCGAGCCCAAGTTCCACGACTACGACGCGTGGCGCGAGCTCGCCGAGCTGCGCTGGAAGGCCGGCCAGAAGGACGCCGCGATCGCCGACCTCGAACGGCTCGTCCAGAGCACCGCGCGCCTCGAGCACCGGTTCCTGCTGGCGAGCCGGCTCGCCGAGGTGGGGCGCAAGGACGAGGCCAAGCACCTCCTCGAGGCCGCCATCGAGACCTACAAGCACTCGCCGCGCTACATCCAGCGCCGCGACGCGCGCCCCCGCCGCGCCGCCCGGCGGCTGCTCGCCGACCTCGCGGCCGCCGGCCCGTCGGCGCCGGCGGTCTCCTGACGGGATTTTTTCGGGCCGAGGCGCGGTCCGCCGAATCAACGTCCGTCGGATCTCGTCTGAGGCTGTCGCGAGCCTCGCGGCTTGACGGCTGGCCGAACGGGTGTTTGGTTCCGGCCGCTCGAAAATCCAGGCCCTTCCGCTCGTATCCCGAATCCCCATGATCGAAGCCGACCGGCTGAGCAAGTTCTACGGGTCCAGGGCCGCCGTCCTGGACCTGTCCTTCCGCATCGAGTCCGGCACCGTGGTGGGCTTCCTGGGCCTGAACGGCGCCGGCAAGACCACCACGCTCAGGCTGCTCGCGGGCGACCTCGAGTCGTCGGTGGGCACGGTGCGGATCGGCGGTGTGGACCTCTCCGCCAACCCGCGCGAGGTCAAGCGCAAGATCGGCTTCCTGCCCGACCAGCCGCCGCTCTATCCCGAGATGACCGTACACGCGTACCTGCGCTACGCGGGCGGAATCCGCGGCCTCTCGGGCGCCGAGCTCGAGGCGCGCGTCACCGAGGTCGAGAAGCTGGTGCGGGTCGACGAAGTGGCGCACGACCTCGTGTCGAGCCTGTCGCACGGCTACCGGCAGCGCCTCGGCATCGGCCAGGCGATCGTCCACCGGCCCGAGCTGGTGATCCTCGACGAGCCCATCAGCGGCCTCGATCCCGTGCAGATCGCCGACATGCGCGAGCTGATCCGCGCGCTCGGCGGCCAGCACACGGTGCTGCTCTCGAGCCACATCCTCACCGAGATCAGCCAGACCTGCGACCGCATCCTGGTGATGGGGAAGGGCCGCATCATCGCCGACGGCACCGAGGAGGAGCTGCGCCGCAAGCTGGTCCCGGGCGGCGTGGTCGACGTCACGGTGCGCGGCGACGCCACCACCGTGCGCGGCCGCCTCGCGGGCCTCGACGGGGTCAAGTCGGTCGAGGTCCTCGCCGATGCCAAGGCCGCCGAGCCCGGCACGGCGCGGCTGCGCGTCCAGGCCGTCGGCGACGTCCGCGAGGCCATCGCCCGCAAGCTGGTCGAGGGCGGCTTCGGCCTGCTGGCGCTGGGCAACTCGGAGCACGAGCTGGAAGACGTCTTCGTCGAGCTGACCCGCGACCGGTCGGCCTCGACCCAGGCCAAGTCATGATCCGTAACGTGGCACTGGTGTCGCGCCGCGAGCTCGCGGCGTTCTTCTCGAGCTGGACCGGCTACGCCATCGCCGCCGCGGTGCTGGTGGTCGACGGACTGCTCTTCAACGGCCTCGCCCTCGGCAGCGGCAAGCAGCTCTCCGCCGAGGTGCTGCGGCAGTTCTTCTACTTCTCGTCCGGCACCACGATGATCACCGGCATCCTGCTGTCGATGCGGCTGGTCGCGGAGGAGCGCGGCTCGGGGACGATCGTGCTGCTCAGGACGTCGCCGCTGACGAGCGGCGAGATCGTGACGGGGAAGTTCCTCTCGGCGCTCGGCTTCCTCGCCTTCATCACGCTGTGCACGATCTACATGCCGCTGCTCGTGATGGTGCACGGCAAGGTCTCGCCCGGACACCTCGCGGCGGGGTACGGCGGGTTGCTCCTGCTCGGCGCCGCGAGCATCGCGATCGGCACGTTCGCGTCGACGCTGTCGCGGGTGCAGGTGGTCAGCGCGATCCTCGGCGCGGCGATCCTGGTCGGCCTGCTGGTGCTGTGGTTCGTGGCGCGCCGCACCGAGCCGCCGGTGTCGTCGATCCTCGTCGCGCTCGCGCTCTACAGCACCCACTTCGAGCCCTTCATGAAGGGCGTCGTCCACCTCAAGGACGTCGTCTACTACCTGTCCATCACGTATTTCTTCCTCTTGCTCTCGATGCGCTCGCTCGACGCGCAGCGCTGGGACTGACCGATGACCACCGAGACGCAGTCGTCGCGGTGGAGCCGCGAGGGGACCGGGCTCACCGCGGCTTTCTTCCTGGGCTCGGCGGCGCTGCTGGTCGGCGAGCGGCTCGTCGGCGGAGACTCGGCAGCGCGCTGGGCCTTCACCGGCGCGGGCGCGTCGCTCATCCTGGTGAGCGCGCTCGCGCGCACCTTCCTGGCCGCCAGGGGGCCCACGCCCGCGCGCGGCGCCAACCGCATCCTGGCGCTCGCCCACTGGGGCGGCGTGCTGGCGGTGGCGCTCTACCTCGGCTCGACGGACGAGGCCTTCCGGCTCTTCGGCGTGCGCTGGCCGCTCGCCGAGGGCGCGAAGCGGCTGCAGACGGTGCTGCGATGCTCGTGGCCGATCGCGTGGCTCGCGTCGGCCTGTTCGCTGGCGCTCGCCAAGCGCGCGGCGCGGCCGCTCGGCACCGCGGGTGCGGTCGAGGAGCGGCGCGTCTCCGAGTCCGCCGCGGTGGGTCTCAGCATCGCGTTCGCGGCGGCGTTCCTCTTCACGATCAACTACCTCGCGGCGAAGCACGACGAGAGCGTCGACTTCAGCTACTTCCGCACCGCGCGTCCCGGCGAGGGCACGCGTGACCTGGTGGCGCGCCTCGCGGATCCCGTGGAGGTGGTGCTCTTCTTCCCGGAGGCGAACGAGGTCGCCGACGAGCTGACGGGCTACTTCCGCGAGCTCGAGAGCGTGAACCCGCTGCTCACCGTGCGCCGCGCCGACCGCTTGCTCGACCCCGACCTCGCGCGCAAGACCAAGGTGCGCAACGACGGCGTGGTGCTGATCCAGAAGTCGCAAGCACCGGCCGACGCCGCGGCCACCGCGGGCGCGCCCACCTCGCCCGCCGCGACACCGGCCGGCGAGCAGTGGTCGGTGGGCACCGACATCGACTCGGCGCGCTACAAGCTCCGCAAGCTCGACGAGGAGTTCCGCCAGCGGCTGGTGAAGGTCACGCAGAAGCAGCGCATCGCGTACGTGACCGTCGGCCATGGCGAGATGACGAGCCCGACCAGCGGCGAGACCGGCGCCGTGGCGCGCGCGGCGCGGCTCCGGCCGCTGCTTCGCCAGCTCGGCTACGACGTCAAGGACCTGGGCTTCCAGGACGGGCTCGCCACCGACGTCCCCACCGACGCCTCGGTGGTGATCGTCATCGGACCGGACGCGCCGTTCCTGCCCGCCGAGATCGACAGCCTCACCCGCTACCTCGACCGCGGCGGCAAGCTCTTCCTCGCGATCCAGGGTGGCCGCACCGGCGGGCTCGAGCCGCTGCTCGCGGGGCTCGGGCTCGAGTTCAAGCCCGGGCCGCTCGCCAACGATCGCTACCACTACCGCCAGCGCTACAACGACTCGGACCGGGTCTTCATCGGCACCGGCAGCTACTCGTCGCACCCGTCGGTGGCGAACCTGAGCCGCGAGGCGCGCCGCGCCACCTTCGCCGCGCTCAACGCCGGCTACCTCACCAAGAGCGCCGACGCGCGCGGCAACACCCTCGACTTCACCGTGCGCACGCTCACCGGTACCTGGGCGGACGTGAACGGCGACTTCCAGTTCAACGAGGGCGTCGAGACCAAGGACATCTTCAACCTCGCCGCCACCGCCGAGCGCGAGATCAAGCCCGCCGACGGCGCGGCGCCGGCGGCGGGCGGCGCGGCGAAGAAGATGCGCGCGATCGTGGTCGCGGACGCCGAGGCGGTGGGCGACGACCTGCTCCCCAACACCGCCAACCTGGTGTTCGTGGGCGACGGGCTCGAGTGGCTCACCACCGAGAAGCCCGCCTCCACGAAGGTCGAGAGCGAAGAGGACGTGCCGATCGAGCACACCCGCGACCAGGACAACGTGTGGTTCTGGGGCGTGGTGGCCGGCGGGCCACTCGCGATGCTCGGCTTCGGCTGGGTGGTGCTGCGGCTTCGTCGAGGGAAGCGGTCATGAAGCGACCGGGAGTGAGCGGCGCGGTGGTGCACGGCGTGTTGCTGGTGATCGCGCTGGGCGCGGCGTATTTCGACTGGACGCGCCCGAAGGCGGCGAGCCGCAAGCCCGGCGAGGTCACGGTGTGGAGCGGCGCCGCGAGCGACGTCACCGCGGTCCACCTCGAGTCGACGCTCGCCAAGGTCGACCTCGAGCTCAAGAAGGAGAAGGACTCCAAGCCGTACCCGTGGTTCCGCCTCGAGCGCACCATCACGCTGCCGGCGCCGCCTCCGCCCAAGCCGGAGGAGAAGAAGGACGACAAGCCGGCCAACCCCGATGCACCGAAGGACGAGGCGAAGCCCGCGCCGGCGCCGCCGGCGGCGCCCCAGACCAAGGTCACGGTCAAGGAGTTCCTGGGCGCGGACCGCACCAAGGACCGCCTCGAGAAGCTCGCGACGCTGACCGCCGAGCGCGACCTGGGCAACGTCGCGGGCGAGACGCTCGCGAAGCTCGGGCTCGACAAGCCGCGCGGCTCACTGGTCGTGAAGACCGGCGCCGGCGAGCGCAAGCTCGAGCTCGGCGACACCGCGGTCGGCGACCGGCTGCGCTACGTTCGCGAGCCGGCGAGCGGCCGCGTCTACGCGGTCGACACCAACCTGTTCGCGGACCTCGAGCAGGCCGACACCCGGCTCCAGAACACCGACCTCCAGCCGTTCAACGCCGAGGCGATCGAGAAGCTGGTGGTCTCGGTGGGCGGCACGTCGCGGACCTACGTGCAGAAGGACCGCGACAAGCCGGGCAAGACCTACTGGGTGGCCGAGATCGGCGAGAGCGCCGCGGGTGGCGCGCCCGAGACCGGCGAGAAGGACGAGCGCGCCACCACCTGGTTCGGCAAGCTCGCGCGCCTCAAGGCCGAGCGCTACCTCGCCGCAGACGAGAACCCGCTCGAGTCCACCGCGATGGGCGCCGCGCAGCCCGCGCCCGCGGGGCCGATCGAGACCAAGACCGTGATGCGCCTCGAGTACGACGTGCCCGGCTATCCGCCCGCGACGCTCGAGCTCGAGAAGGTGAGCGCCGGGGGCGACAAGGTCGCGTTCGTGGCGCGCACCAGCTACACGCGCTCGCG
>CAYMQR010000355.1:0-5768 GCA_964392195.1 uncultured bacterium
CGCGAGGGCCTTCACCGCCACGTTGCCGATTCCGCCACAGCCACCGAGAACGACGACCTTGCTCACGATCCACCTCCGCGATTCCGCCCTTCACGGCGGCGACGAGGAGAATGTAACGCCTGTTCCAGTTTTCGTCAAGACGGAAACGGGGCGGCCTCGTGACCGCCCCGTCCTCCGGTGCGTGCTACTTCAGCTCGGCCGACGTCTTGCCGAGGATGCGGCGCGCGATGATGAGCAGCTGGATCTGCTGGGTGCCCTCGAAGATGTCGAGGATCTTCGAGTCGCGCGCCCACTTCTCGAGCAGCTCGCGCTCCGCGTAGCCCGCGCTGCCGCAGAGCTCCACGCACCGCAGCGTGATGGCGTTGGCAACGCGCCCCGCCTTGGCCTTGGCCATCGACGCTTCCATCGAGTTGGGCTTGCCGTTGTCGGCCATCCACGCCGCGCGCAGCGTGAGCAGCCGCGCCGCCTCGAGCTCGGCCTCCATGCGCAACAGCTCGGCGCCCGCGGCGCTCTGGGTGAACGCGGCGTTCTCGTAGCGCGGCTCGACGCCTTCCTTCGCGAGCAGCTCGCGGGTGAGGTCGAGCGACGCGCGCGCCACGCCGATCGCCATCGCCGCCACCACCGGGCGGGTGTTGTCGAAGGTCTGCATCACGCCGGCGAAGCTCTTCTCGGTGTCGATCTCCGGGCTGCCGAGGATGTTGTCCTTGGGGATCCGGCACTCCTCGAACGCGATGGTGGCGGTGTCGGAGGCGCGGATGCCGAGCTTCTTCTCGAGCCCGACCACGGTCATGCCCGGCGTGCCCTTCTCGACCACGAACGATTTGATCGCGGCGCGCCCGAGCTTGGGGTCGAGGGTGGCCCACACCACCACCGCGTCGCAGCGCTCGCCGGCGGTCACGTAGATCTTCTGGCCGTTGAGCACCCAGTGGTCGCCGTCGAGACGCGCGGTGGTGCGGATCGCCGCCGAGTCCGAGCCCGCCTCCGGCTCGGTGATCGCCATCGACGCCCACTTGCCGGCGAAGCGCTTGCGCTGGTCGTCGGTGGCGACGGCGCTGATCGCCGAGTTGCCGAGCCCCTGGCGCGGGATCGTGAGCGCGAGGCCCACGTCACCCCAGCAGAGCTCGGTGAGCCCGAGCACGGTGGCCATGTTGCTGCCGTTGCGGATGCCGCCGCCGTCGCCGCTCTTCTCGCGGCGCAGCTGGTCCGCGCCCACCTCGGTGCCGCCGGCCTCGTTCATGCCCTCCATGAGCGCGGCGAGCATGTCGAGCTCCACCGGGTAGGTGTGCTCGGCGAGGTCGTACTTGCGCGAGATTGGCCGGAAGAAGTTGGCCGCGACCTGGTACGACTGCTCGACGAACGCGCGGAACTTGCGGGGTGTCTCGAGATTCATCGCCAAGTCCTCTGGGATGCTCGGCGCCGACGGAGCGGCGCCCTCCATCGAGATTGCGAGACGCTCACACCAGGAGCCCGCCCTCGGCGATGCCGATGGCGCGCAGGTGCCGGTACCAGAGCTCGACCGGGTGCTCTTTCACGAAACCGTGCCCGCCGAGGAGCTGCACGCCGTTGGTGCCGATCTCCATGCCCTTCTCGGCGGCTTGCGCCCGGGCCAGCGCGGCCTCGCGGCGGAAGCCCTGGCCGTGCTCGGCGCGGCTCGCCGCGCGGTAGAGCACCAGCCGCATGCCGTCGAGCTCGATCGCGATGTTGGCGATCATGAACGCCACCGACTGGCGGTTGGTGATGGGCTCGCCGAACGCGACGCGCTCGTTGCAGTACGGGATCACGTAGTCGAGCACCGCCTGGCCGCAGCCGATCGCGAGCGCGCTCCACGCCATGCGGGCGCGGTCGACCACCGCGCCGTACTCGAGCGCCGGCTCGTCGCCGCCGAGCAGCGCGTCGCGCGGCACGGTCACGTCGTCGAGGTGGAGCCGGCCGAGGTCCGCGGAGCGCAGGCCCATCGACGGGTCGGGCTCGAGCGTGACGCCGGTAGCATCCCGCTCCACCAGGAAGAGGCGCGGGCCGGCGCCCTCGAGCTCGGCAGCTACCAGCAGGAGCTGCGCGCTCCTGGCCCACGGCACCATCGCCTTCTCGCCGTTCAGCACGAAGCCGTCGCCGTCGCGGCGGGCCCTGGTGGCGAGGCGGTGGGCGTCGAAGAGCGGCCGCGGCTCGACCAGCGCGAACGCCGCCGCGAACGGCTTCTCCTCGGCGAACGCCGCCAGGTACTTGGCCTGCTGCGCCGCGGTGCCGCCGTCGACCAGCGCGTGGATCACCGCGAGAGGCGCCGCGGCGGCGAACGCGAGGCCCATGTCGCCACGCGCGAGCTCCTCGAGCACCAGCACGTTGGTGAGCGGCGAGCGCTCGCCGGCCATGCCGCCGAACGCCTCGGGGATCGCCATGAGCCGCACGCCCAGCTCGTCGAAGCGCTCGAGGAAGCCCTCGGGCGGCGCGCACGTCTCGTCCGCCTTGGCGGCGGCGGGGCGCACCACGTCGTCGGTGAATTGCTTCACCGACTCGCGGATCATCGTCTGCTCTTCGGTGAGGCTCAGGTCGAAGAGGTCGGGGCGCTTGGCCGGCGTCGCGAGCCGCTCCGGCGCCGCTTTCGGCGCGCCGGCGGCGAACTTCCGGCTCGCCACGGCGGCGCCCTGGAAGGCGGCCTTGGCACCGGCGCGAAGCCACCGCTCGGCGGGCTTGCGCAGGTTCCAGCGTGCGGCGACCTCGGAGCCGGCGAACCAGCCGAGCACCCGAAGCCCCACTCCCATGGCCTTGGCGGACGCGCTCATCGGATACCTCTCAGCTTGTGGCGGCGCCCGGCCTCAGGCGGCCCGGCGCGGTGAAACACGCCGATTGGAATCGGATTTCCGATTCTTGTCCACGGTGGTGAGCGTCACCACACTGGCGCGGGGGCCGGTGCGGCGCGGAGACGGCCGTGCCGCGGGGAGATCGTGGAACGGGTGACGAGGATGGGTGGCACCCGCCGCCGCCCAGCTCGGGGTGAAGAGGCTCCAGCGCTCCACGAGCGCCGCGCCGAGCTCGGCGCCGATCGCGTTCCATCGGTGAGTGAAGGAGTTCATGCGGTCCTCCGTTTCGGCGGCGTCCCGCGACCCGAACCGACGGGGAGGGGCGCCATCCGCTTCGCTGCCACAATCTAATGTGACACCATTCGATGTCAAGATGTGCGGGATCTTTTTTTGGGGGGGGAGGCTCCAAGGGTCCGGGTGGAGCGGCGCGCGAGGGACGCGTACGATGCGCGCGCCCGGCGATCCCGCCGGCGGATGACGGCGAGGTGTCGGCGCGGATGAGCGGTGCGGCGGCCCGGACGGCGGTCGTGACGGGGGGCGCGGGCGGGATCGGGCTGGCGATCGCGCGCCGGCTGGCCGGCGGCGGGTACCGGATCGCGATCCTCGACCGCGACGGCGCGGCCGCCGAGAGCGGCGCTGCGGCGCTCGCCGCCGGCGGCCACGCGGCGCTCGGGATCGCCTGCGACGTCACCGACGCCGAGGCGTGCCGCGCGGCGATCGAGCAGGTGATCGCCACCTGGGGCGGCGTCGACGTGCTGGTCGCCAACGCGGGGATCTCGCATCGCAGCCTCTTCGAGTCCACCGACCTCGCGGTGATCCGCAAGGTGGTCGACGTGAACCTGTTCGGCGCGGTGAACGTGACCGCGGCGGCGCTGCCGAGCCTCATCGCCCGCCGCGGCGCGATCGTCGCGATCTCGAGCGTCGCCGGCTTCGCGCCGCTGGTCGGGCGCACCGGCTATGCCGCGAGCAAGCACGCCCTCCACGGCTTCTTCGGCTCGCTGCGCGCCGAGCTGCGTCCCCGCGGCGTGCTCGTGACGCTGGTGTGCCCGTCGTTCGTGGACTCGGGGATCGACGCCCACGCGCTCTCGGCCACCGGCGGAGCGATCGCGGGCGGAAAGCAGGTGGTGGGCGCGCTGCTCACGCCGGACGCGGTCGCCGCGGCGGTGGCCGACGGGATCGCTCGGCGCCGCGAGTGGGTGCTGGTGGGCTCGGTGAGCCGCACCGCGCGCTGGGTCAGCGCGCTGGCGCCGCGCCTCTACGAGCGCATGATGGTGAAGCGTCAGGGCGCCGAGTTCAGGCTCGGCTCGTGACCAGGTTCGCGGGGTTGAGGAGCGAGCCGAGGATCGATGGGTACGCCTCGCACGGCGTCCAGCAGTGCGGGCACTCGCCGTCCCAGATGGCGCGCTGCAAGCGGCGCGTCTCGGCGCGGTCCCAGATCTCGCCCAGGTCGTAGCCCGCTTCGCGGAGGTTGCCGATCGGCCGATCGTCGATCGTGCATGGATAGACCTCGCCGAACGGGTCGACGAAGCACGACGAGCGCAGCGCGTGGCAGCGGATCGGCGTGCGCCCGCTCTCCAGGTAGCGCTCGACGCGCCGCAGGTATTCTCGCTCGAGGAACGCCACCGGATGGAACGGCGGGCGGCGGTGGGCGCGGAAGAGCGCCAGGTCGGCGCGGATCGCGTCTTCCTTGCCGCCGGTGAGGTCGCTCTCGGGATTACCGAAGTAGTGCGGCGAGCGGTGCGCGACGTTGACGTGGAAGTCGTCCCACGTCAGGTCGGGGAGCTCGGCGCGCGCGGCGTCGAAGCAGCGCTCGAGCCGGCCCGCGTTGTGGCGCGACAGCGTGAAGCCGAGCACCACGTCCACGCCGTCGAGCTCCCGCAGCCGGCGGAAGGTCTCGATCTGGCGCCGCCAGCCGCCCTCGATCCCGCGTACCTCGTCGTTGAGCGTCTCGTCGCCGTCGACGCTCACCGTCAGGATGAGCTTCTTCGGGGACCAGCTCGCGATGGCGCGGGTGCCGGCGACGATCGCGTCGGTCAGGTAGCCGTTGGTGGGGAAGTGGAGCAGCAGGAGCCGCGTGCAGCTCGTGAGGATGGCGTCGACCGCGGGCAGGAAGTCCTTGCGCAGGAACACCTCGCCGCCGGTGATGTCGACCCACGAGAAGCCGTTGGAGCGCGCGAAGAAGGAGCGGATCTCGTCGAGCGACAGCTCGTTCACCGGCTTGCGGCGCCAGATCTCGCAGGTCTTGCAGGCGTAGTTGCACCAGTAGGTGAACGCGTAGGTGAGCTTGTAGGGGAAGGGCAGCCGCTGGAAGCTCGAGCGCGCCGCCGAGAGCGCGAGCGCGGCGTAGGCGCGCGGTGTGGAGTGAGAGGCGCGGCGGTCGGGCATGGACGAGCCGCGCGAGGGGACCGCGCGGCCCGCGGAGGATAACCGTGCGGGTCAGGCCGCGACGGAGGACGCGGCGTTCGCCGGCAACAGCCCGGCTTCGAGGAGCCGCGTGCGGGCGCCGTCGAGGGCGATCCGCGCGGTGGGACCGAAGGTGTCCGGGAAGAGCGTGAGCTCGACGCGCAGCTCGGTGCCCCGGAACGGCACGGCGATCGGCGCCACCTGCCGCCAGCCGCGGGTGTCGGGCGTGGGTAGCCCCGCGGCCACCCGCAGCCGTGACACCAGCGGGCGGTGGAAGAGCACCTGGAGCTGGGTGAGCTCGAAGCCGTCGTTCGGCATCTCGCAGCGCACCACCAGGAAGTGCGGCGAGCGCTCGATCACCAGCGTCCGCGCGCCCGCCACCAGCCCGTCCTGGATCCAGCTCAGCAGCAGGCGGTCGAGGGCGTGGCCGGTGTCGGCGGCCGGCTCGGCGATCACCGACACCGCGCCCGCCTGCGTGGCGCCGTTGGCCAGCACCGGCAGCGAGGTCTCGATCGGGTAGAAGCGGTCGAGGGCGCTCGCCACGGCGGGGTCGGCGGCGAGCCGCGTCTC
>CAYMQR010000356.1:0-5761 GCA_964392195.1 uncultured bacterium
ACGTCGTAGCCGTGCGGCACGTAGCCGTTCAGCGGGTCGTGGGCCGAGGTCTGGTCGGTCACGACGTCGATCGGCAGCTTGCGCTCGAGGAGCGCGGGGAACACGTCTGCGGCGTTGCCGAGCACCGCCACCGAGAGCGGGTGGTCCTTGCGTTTGGCGAGGCACACCAGGTCGAGCGCTTCCTCCAGCGACTCGGCGACGCGCTCCACGTAGCCGAGCTCGAAGCGCCGCGCGATCCGCGCCGGGTCGACCTCCACCACCAGCGCCACCCCGCCGTTCATCGTCACCGCGAGCGGCTGCGCGCCGCCCATGCCGCCGAGCCCGGCGGTGAGCACCAGCCGCCCCGCCAGGCTGCCGCCGAAGCGCTTCGCCGCGAGCGCCGCGAAGGTCTGGTAGGTGCCCTGCAGGATCCCCTGGGTGCCGATGTAGATCCACGAGCCCGCGGTCATCTGGCCGTACATCGTGAGGCCCGCCGCCTCGAGCTCCCAGAACTTCTCCCAGGTGGCCCATTCGGGCACCAGCAGGCTGTTCGCGATCAGCACCCGCGGCGCGAACGCGTGGGTGCGGAAGATCCCCACCGGCTTGCCGGACTGGACCAGCAGCGTCTCGTCGTTCTCGAGCGAGCGAAGGCTCGCGACGATCGCGTCGAACGCCTCCCACGAGCGCGCCGCCCGGCCGCGCCCGCCGTACACCACCAGCTCGGCCGGGTTCTCGGCGACGTCCGGGTCGAGGTTGTTCATGAGGCAGCGCAGCGCCGCCTCCTGCTGCCAGCCCTTGCAGGTGAGCTCGGCGCCCCGGGGAGCGCGGACGACGCGCGCGGTGCTCATGGTTCGGTCCTCGATCTCATGCGAGCCGCCCGACCACCGCCTCCACCGCGCTCTCGAGCTCGCCCCGCTCGACGGCCGCGGCGACCGCCTCGATCTCCGGCCCGAGCACGCGGTCCTCGGTGAGCCGCGGCGCCAGCGTGCGGACCTTGGCGAGCGCCGCCGCGGTGGCGGGGGCGGGTGCGTGGGGCGCGCGGAACTCCACACCCTGCGCCGCGCACAGGAGCTCGACGGCGAGCACGCGGCTCACCGCGCGCAGCACCTCGTGGAGCTTGCGCGCGGCACCCCAGCCCATCGAGACGTGGTCCTCCTGGCTGCCGGAGGTGGGGATGGTGTCCACCGACGCCGGGTGGCTGAGCACGCGGCACTCGGCCACCAGCGCCGCGGCGGTGTATTGCGCGAGCATGTAGCCGCTCATGAGGCCGGGCTCGATGGCGAGGAAGGGCGGCAGCCCCGACGAGTGCGCGGGGTCGAGCATGCGGTCGACGCGGCGCTCGGAGATGCTCGCGAGGTCGGTGAGCGCGATCGCCATCAGGTCGAGGACCACCGCGAGCGGCTGGCCATGGAAGTTCCCCGCCGAGATCACCTCGTCGGTGTCCGCGAGCACGATCGGGTTGTCGACCACCGCGTCGAGCTCGCGCTCGAACACCGCCGCCGCGTGGGCCAGCGAGTCGCGGCACGCGCCGTGGACCTGCGGCGCGCAGCGCAGGCTGTACGCGTCCTGGACCGCGTGGGCGAAGTCCTCGGCGTGGCTCGCGCCGATCGCGGAGCCCGCGATGAGCGCGGCGACGTTTCGCGCCGAGTCGATCTGGCCGGGGTGGCGGCGGAGCTGGTGGATCTCGGGCCGGAACGGGCGGCTCGAGCCCATCAGCGCCTCGGTCGAGAGCGCGCACGCCACGTCGGCCACCCGCGCCAGCCGCCGCGCGCGGTCGAGCGCGAGCACGCCGAGCGCCAGCATCCCCTCGGTGCCGTTGAGCAGGCTCAGGCCCTCCTTCGCCTCCAGCACCAGCGGCGCGAGCCCGCCGCGCGCGAGCACCTCGCTCGCCGGCAGCACCGCGCCGTGGACGCGCAGCGAGCCCTCTCCCACCAGCGGCAGCGCCAGGTGCGCGAGCGGCGCCAGGTCGCCCGACGCGCCCACCGAGCCGCGGTCGGGCACCACCGGCAGCCAGTCGTGGCGCAGGAAGTCGAGGTAGCGCTCGACCACCACCGGCCGCACGCCCGAGTGGCCTTGCGCGAGGGTGCGCGCGCGCAGGAGCAGCATCGCGCGCACCACCGGGTCGGGCAGCGGATCGCCTACCCCCGCCGCGTGGCTGCGCACCAGCCGGAGCTGGAGCGCCGCCGCGGCCTCGGGCTCGATGCGGGTGCTGGCGAGCGCGCCGAACCCGGTGGTCACGCCGTAGACCACGCGCCGCTCGGCGAGGGCGCGCTCGATCACCGCGCGCGCCCGCTCCATCGCGGGGCGGACCTCGGGATGGAGCTCGACCTGGGCGCGGCGCTCCGCGACCGCGACCACGTCCTCGATCGCGAGCGGTCCGAGCCGGACCACCACGCGCCGGCTCACGGCTCGCGCTCCGCGACGCCGGCGGCGAACGAGAGCAGCGCCGCGGCCGCGTTGAAGAGCGTGATGTCGGCGACGTCGCGCTCGGGGTCGACCTCCACGAAGTCGGCGCCGATCACCCGCGGGTGGCGGCCCGCGAGCCGCACCGCCTTGAGCAGCTCGCGGGGCGCGAGCCCGCCGGGGCGGGCACCCGGGCACGCGGGAGCGAAGGCGCGGTCGAGGACGTCGACGTCCACGTCCACGAAGATCCGCTCGCAGCGGCCCGCGAGCAGCGCGAGCGCCTCGCTCGTCACGGTCTCGATGCCTAGAGCTTCCACGTCGCTCCGCGAGCGCACCGTGATGCCGAGCGCCTCGCACTCGTCACGGTAATCGCGCGAGTTGGCGAACGCGAGGATGCCCACCTGCACCACCTGCGCGCCGGGCAGCCCGTCCTCGATCAGGCCGCGGATCGGGTTGCCGTTGGTGGGGCCGCGCTCGAGCGAGCGCAGGTCGTGGTGGGCGTCGAACGTCAGCACGCCGATCCGCGACAGATCCTCGTGGGCCAGGCCGCGCACCAGCGGCCTCGTGATGGCGTTGTCGCCGCCCAGGAAGGCGCGCACCGGACCCGGCTCGAGCTCGCGCGCCAGCGCCTCGATCGAGTGGAGCGCCGCGTACACGTCGAGGTCGGCGACGTCCCAGTCGCCGAGGTCGGCGGCCGGCAGCGCGCGCAGCTCGAGGCCGCGCTCGCCGTCGAAGGTGGAGAGCCGCGCGAGCACGCCGCGGATGCGCTCGGGCGCCAGGAAGGCGCTCGAGGGCGAGAGCGACGCCACCGAGGTGGGGACGCCGATCAGCGTGAAGCGCGGCTCGGCGTGCGCCTCGGCGAGCCACTGATCGGCGCGGTACCACCGTGGATCGACGATCGGCGGCATGCGGCCATGTTACCGCCGATTGCCCTCACCTCGGCCGCCCCCGGAGGGGCGCGCGCCTGCGCGCCCGGCGACACGAGACGACCTCACATCGACCACGTCGTCGATCTCTGTAGGGCCCCCGTCACCGTGATCCCACGTCCCGGCGACGCCTACGACACGTCGTATCGCCGGGCACGCGGCGCGTGCCCCTCCCCCTCACCACGTCGGGTTACACGAGGTGCCGCCGCCGGTCGGGTACGAGTAGTTGCCGGCGGCGTCGAACGCGGAGACGTAGAGCGTCCAGCCCGTCGTCCCCGCCGGGACGGTGTTCACGAACGCGGACGTGGCCTCGCCGTACGACACGAAGCCGAAGGCGTTGGGCGTCGACGTCCAGTGGCGCTGGCCGCGGATCGAGTAGCCGGCGATGCCGTGGGCGTCGCTCGACTTGGTCCACGTGACGTTGCAGCCGCCGAGCGCCGACGCCACCGACACGATCGACGAGCCGCTCGGCGCCAGCAGGTCGGTGCCTGCCGGGTAGACCTCGAAGCTGAACGTGTACTCGGTCGAGCCCTCGCTGTTGGTCGCGCGCAGCGTGACGCTCTGGGGGCCGGGGTCGCCGGTCACCGGGCTCCACACCACCTTGTAGCCCACCGCGTCGAAGTAGAGCCCGGGCGGTCCGGAGATGAGCTCGACGGTCGGCGTGGGGTTTCCGCTCGTCGAGATCTCGTAGCCCCCGAGGTACTCGACCGGGTACGAGTCGACGTTCTCGATCAGCATGAGGTGCTCGCCGATCACCGCCGCCGGCCGCTCGTTGGTGCCGACCATGGGGTGGCTGATGCCCGGCAGCGTCAGGAACGTCGAGGCGAGCTGGTTCGAGTTCGCGGACTCGTTCCCGGCGCCATCAAAGGCGCGCACCATGAAGATGCCGGTCCAGCGGATCTGGGTCTTGAGCAGCGGGTAGGTCGTCGCGACGAGGCCGTCCGCGACCAGGTTCCACGAGTAGAAGCCCTGGCGGTTCGAGAACGAGCGCTCGAAGAGCCGGTACCCCGCGACGTCTCCCTCGGGCGGCGCGTCCCACAGCATCGTGTAGCTGGTCTGGGTGATGTCGGTGGCGCGCAGGTTCTGCGGCGCGGTCGGCGGCGTGGTGTCTGGCGGCTCGGGCTGGGTGTCGATGGTGAAGCTCTGGTCGGCGAACCCCGCGCTGGAGGCGGCGCGGATCGTGACCGGCTGGGCGCCGAGCTCGGCCTCGACCGGCGTCCACAGGGTGAGGCCGGTCGCCGGGTCCACGCTCATGCCCTCGGGACCGGCGAGGAGCGCGAAGCTGGGCGCCGGCGCGCCCACCGCGGTGGGCTCGTAGACGTAGGCCACGTTCACGTTGGCGACCAGCGGCGGATCGGACGTGAAGGCGGGCGCGAGCGGCTGGGTGTCGATGGTGAAGCTCTGATCCACCGAGCCGGCGACGTTGCTGGCGCGCAGCGTCACCGGCTGCGCGCCGACCTGATCGAGGGTGGGCGTCCACAGCACCGCGCCGGTCGCGCCGTCCACGGTCATGCCGGCGGGCCCGGTGACCAGCGTGAAGGCCGGCGCCGGGCTACCGGTGGCGAGCGCCTGGTATGCGTAGAGCGCGCTCGCGTTGGCGGTCAGCGGCGGCGTCGAGGTGAAAGCCGGCGGGGTATTGCAGCTCGCCGAGGCAAGCGCGACCGCCAGCATGAGCAGGAGTGACGTCGACGATCGGGACCGGGAGGGGAACATGGAGCCTCCGGTGAGGGGACGGGGACGAGGTGAGGAACGATCCGGGTCCATGATTCGTCATCGCTGTTGATGATCGGTCAACGATGGTGAGTCGGATCTTCCTCGGCCACCGTCACCGAATGGCGAACGATATCGACGACATTTGGTGACGATCCGAGGAGGGGCGAGCGCGGCTTTGGCTCGGTATGCCACGTGCGTAGCAGACGGGCTCACGCCGGCCAGCACGACCGGCGGTCGACAACACCGAGGCCTCCGTGACGAACCCCGCCATCGTCTCCCGGGCAGCTTTCGCCCACCATCCTACGGACGTACCGGGTGACGCCCGTCACACGGCGAGCCATCCGCTGGTCGCGCTCGCCTCCTGGCTGAAGGCCCGGTGGTTCGTGATCCTGATGTTCCTGCTCGTGACCGGGGACCTGATCGAGAACGGCTACAACGGCGTGAGCCTCGGCCACCAGGCGCTCGAGCTGGTCACGATCGCGGTGCTGTGCGCCGCGCTCGCGGTGTTGCGCTCCGACAATGCCCGCTCGCGGCGGGCGGTCCGCGAGCTGACCCGCGACCTCGAGCGCGCCACCGACGAGGCGACCCGCTGGCGCGGCGAGGCGCGCACCTACCTCGACGGGCTCGGCGAGGCGATCGACGGCCAGTTCGAGCGCTGGCAGCTCACGCCGTCCGAGCGCGAGGTGGGGCTCCTGCTCCTCAAGGGGTTGAGCCACAAGGAGGTCGCGGCGATCCGCTCC
>CAYMQR010000357.1:0-5759 GCA_964392195.1 uncultured bacterium
CCGAGGCGCCACCCCCTCACCCGCGGCCTCCGCCTCGGGTGCCGCCTCGAACGCCGCCTGGCTGCAAGCGTTGCCGTGGGCGCTCGGCGTCGCGTTCGTGGCGCTCGTCTTCGCGCAAGGGTGGGTGAACGAGGACGCGTTCATCATCTTCCGCACCGTCGACAACTTCCACGACGGTTACGGGTTGCGCTGGAACACCTTCGAGCGCGTGCAGTCCTACTCGTGCGCGTCGTGGACGCTGCTGCTCACCGCGTTCGACGCGTTCGTGCGCAACCCGTTCGTGTCGGCGATCGTGCTCTCGCTGGTTCTCGCGGCCGGCACGGCAACGCTCGCGGCGCGCTGGTGCAAGGACCAGGCGCCGTGGCGGCTCGCGTTGCTGATCGGACTCTTGGCGAGCTCGAAGTCGTTCATCGACTACTCCACCTCCGGCCTCGAGAGCCCGCTCGCGAACTTCCTGCTGGCGCTGGTGCTGGTCGAATACGCGGCGTTCCTGGCGGTCGCGCGCGAGACCGAGGTGCACCACGCAGCGATCCTCCTGACCGCGTCCGCGTTTTTGGTGCTCACCCGCCAGGACCTGGCGCTGATCGCCGGGCCTGCGGCGCTGCACGTGCTGATCCGGCTGTGGAAGAGCGCCGGGCTCGCCACGACGGCCGGCCTTTGCCTGGTGTGCGGCCTGCCGATCCTGCTCTGGGAAGGCTTCTCGCTGCTCTACTACGGCTTCCTGGTGCCGAACACGGCGTTCGCCAAACTCGCCCACGGCGCGCCCACCAGCGTCATCCGCGAGGAGGCGTTTCAGTTCTTCATCGCGACCGTGCACTCCGACCCGATCACGGTCACCATCGTGGCCTTCGCGATCCTCTACGCAGCGGCCCGCTCGACGCTGGCCGACCGGCTGGTGATGTGCGGCGTCACGGCCTACCTGGTGTACGTGTGGAAGATCGGCGGCGACTGGATGGCCGGCCGCTTCTTCGCGGCGCCACTGCTCGCCAGCGCGTTCATCCTGGGCCGGCGCATCGGAGCGCGCGTGGCGATCGTGGGCGTCGTCGTGCTCGCGGCCCTCACCGTCCGCGAGCCGCTGCCGCCGATCAAGCTCTGGAAGCCCTACCCGGGCGAGGCGGTGCACATGTGGGGCGTGATCGATCCCAAGGCCGGCAAGTACGGCCCCAAGGAGGCGCGCCTGCTGTTCCACAGCGCCCGCCCCTACGAGGGGGACAAGGTGTTCCAGGCCGGGGTCGCGTTCCGCAACGGCCCCGAGAAGGTGGTGGTGCGCGGCGACGTCGGGCGCTTCGGCTACGGCGCCGGGCCCGACAAGATCGTGGTCGATTCGATGGGACTCTCCGACCCGTTGCTCGCGCGCCTGCCGGCCGAGCGCGTGCTCCGCAGCGGCCACTACGAGCGCCACGTCCCGGAGGGCTACCTCGACAGCCTGGCGACCGGCGTCAACCACATCGCCGATCCCGACCTCGCCGCGTACTACGACCACCTCAAGCTCGTCACGCAGGGTCCGATCTTCGACGGCGCGCGGCTGCGCGACGTCCTCGCGATCAACCTGGGCGCCTACGAGCCACTCCGGCAGGCCTACGTCGAGCACCGCCAAGCGGCGATCGCCGCGCACCACGAGCAGCGCCGCCGCGAGATGACGAGCGAGGCCGCCGCGAAGCATGGCGACGCGGCGCCGCCCTCGGCCGCGCCCGCGCCCGCGGCGATTCCCGGGCCCGACCCGTGACCCGCGGCGATGGTCGCGCACCTCGAGGCCATCGCGACCGCGCGAGGCGCGCTGCGGCAGATCCTCGCGCTCGTGGGCGCGCGCAAGGTGCGCCCGCTCGAGATGCCCGAGGGCACCTTCGATTCGTGCTATCAACCGGCCGGCGGACTGCGCATGGGGAACGATCCCAAGACCAGCGTCACCGACCCGGGCGGGCGCGTGCACGGCCTCGAGATCCTGTTCGTGTCCGGGACGGCGCTCTCCCCGACCATCGGCACGGCCAACCCGACGCTCACGATGATGGCGCTCGCGGTCCGGGTCGCGCGCTGTGTCCGCGGGCGCGGCGAGCGGTGAGCGCGTGAGCCGCTCGCGGCGCGCGGCTGCCGCGACGGCCGCGGCGTTCCTGCTCGGATCCGCCGCGGCGCGCGCCGCCGACCTGGGCGACGACGAGCTCGCGCGCACGCCCCGCGAGCGGCTGTGCTGCTCGTTCGGCTACGGGCTCTCCGCCGCGATGCCGCCGATCCCCCTCACGCTCCACCTGACGAACATCACCAGCCTCGAGGCCGTGGCGCCCCACGCCTACGTGTCGAAGGGCAGCCTCCAGGAGGTGGGCGAGCTGCTGGCCGAGACTTACGGCCTCGCCTACACCTGCCGCGGCGGGTTCGTGGACGTGGCGCACGTCAGCGACTTCGCCGATTGGACGGCCTACCTCTCGCTGCGCATCCGGCGCGCCGACCCCGAGGCCGCGCCCATCGTGCTGCCGTGCGATGCCGGCACCGCGCACCTCACGCTGCACGCCCTCGCCCCGGCGGACGCCGAGAAGTCGCTGGCGCGCTCGCTCGCGCTCGCGCAGCGCATCGCCTACCAGCTCTCGGTGGTCCACGAGATCACGAGCTGGTACGACGTCTCGACCTTCTCGGCGATCTCCGAGAAGGTCTCGGCGTTCTCACCCGAGGACAACTACTCGAACCTGCTCGGCACCTACGTCGGGCGCGAGGCGGCGCTGAGCACGCTCCCCTACGACGAGAGCGTGACGGCGGCGATCCGCGCCGCCCTCACCCGGCTGGGCGCGGTGTCCATCGCCGACTCGCGCGCGGCGTTCGAGAGCACCGACGGCGCGTGGTGGGACCGCACCAAGATCCTCCCAGACCCGAACGTGACCAAGCGCCGTAACCTCGAGTGGGGTCCCGAGCGCGTGGCCCCGTGGCGCGTCGCCGGGCCGCCGGCGAGCTGCGCCGAGAGCGCCAAGGCGCCCGCCCTGGTGCTCGAGGTGCCGAGCGTGGATCCCGTGAGCGGCGCACCGCTCGCGAGCCTCTACGATCTCGAGCTCCACATGGACCGCGCGCGCCTGCCCAAGGGGTTCCCGTTCCCGCGCGAGAGCGACGTGCTCACGCCCGCGGACCTCCCGGCGCTCATCGAGAGCGTCCGCGCCGAGATCCACCGCGAGTACGGCCCCGAGGCCGACAAGCCGTGAGGCCTGGAGGGCGGCCACTTCCTCGGCCGCCCCGACCCAACACCTTCGGTCGTCGACGAAGGGTCGCGCGTCGCGCGACCGCCGATACGCGTAGGTGTCGCGTCGACGACCTCGCCGTTCCCTGTACGGACCGGGGCAGATCGGCCTGGCGCGCGCCCGCTCCGTCGGGCGCCAGCAAACGAGGGCGGCCGGACAGCAAACGACGAAATCGTCGACGCACAGGCCTGCGCGTATCGCCGGGCACGCGGCGCGTGCCCCTCCGCGCGGGGCGAGGGAACGCGACGTCCCGGCGATGCGTAGGTCACCGCGTGTCGCCGGGCGACCTGACGCTCGCCCCTACATTCCCGCGCCTCAGCAACGGCCACCGATCCGCCTCCTGTAGGGGAGGGCGTCAGCCCTCCCGCGAGGGGAACCGATCGGCCCCACCCGTGTCCGCACATCGGGTCCAAACAGCGATCGGCGATCCGCGGCGATGCGATACGCCGACGCGTATCGCCGGGCACGCGCCGCGTGCCCCTCCGCGCGGGGCGAGGGAACGCGACGTCCCGGCGATGCGTAGGTCACCGCGTGTCGCCGGGCGACCTGACGCTCGCCCCTACATTCCCGCGCCTCAGCAACGGCCACCGATCCGCCTCCTGTAGGGGAGGGCGTCAGCCCTCCCGCGAGGGGAACCGATCGGCCCCACCCGTGTCCGCACATCGGGTCCAAACAGCGATCGGCGATCCGCGGCGATGCGAAACGCCGACGCGTATCGCCGGGCACGCGGCGCGTGCCCCTCCGGATCGACCGCGCGATCGCGACGCCTGATCCCGACCCAACGCCTGGGGTCGTCGACGAAGCGACGACCCTCCAGGCGGATCGGCCCGCTCAGACCTTGTACTTGCCGGCGGTCGCGAGCGCCTTGGCCCACGGGTAGTCGGGCTTGCCCGCCGGCGAGCGCACCAGCTTCTCGACCAGGTGGAGCTCGCGCGGGCACTTGTAGCCGGCCACGTGCTTGCGCGCGTGCGCGTCGAGCTCGCTCATGGTGAGCGAATGCCCCGGCCTGAGCTCGATGATCGCCGCCACCCGCTCACCCCAGCGCGTGTCGGGCACGCCCACCACCACGCAGTCGTAGATCGAGGGGTGCGCCTTGAGGGCGATCTCGACCTCCTCGGGGTAGACCTTCTCGCCGCCGGTGTTGATGCACACCGAGCCGCGACCGAAGACGGTGATGCGGCCGTCCTCCTCGACGGTCCCGAGGTCGCCGACCAGCACCCAGCGCTCGCCGCCGAGCGTGACGAACGTGGCCGCGCTCTTCTTCTCGTCCTTGTAGTAGCCGAGCGGGATGTGGCCGCGCAGCGCGAGCCGGCCCACCACTCCCGAGCCGGGTGCCAGCGGCTTGCCGTCGTCGTCCAGCACCGCGGCGCGCTCGTTCATCATGAAGCGGATGCCGGTCTTGGCGTCCGGCCCCGAGACCCGCTCGCCGCTCATGCCGAGCGAGCCGGTCTCCGAGGATCCGAAGTTGTCCATGATCATCAGGTTGGGTAGCCAGCGGCGGAACTCTTCCTTGACCGAGTCCGAGAACGCGGCTCCCGAGGACGCCAGCACGAAGAGCGACGACGGGTCGTAGCTCGCGCCCTCGCGGCCGAGCTCCTCGATCATGGGGCGCGCCATGGCGTCGCCCACGATGTTGATCGAGTTGACCTTCTCGTTCTGCACCAGCTCCCACACCTTGGCGGCGTCGAAGCGCGACAGCAGCACAGCGCGGTCGCCCCAGTTGAAGGTGATCAGCACCGCGAGCTGCGCCGCGCCGTGGATGAGCGGCGGCACCGAGAAGATGGTGGCGTGGTAGCGCTCCTTGGCGTTCTCGACGAGCTGCGCCGGACTCTCCACCGGCGGGCCCGCCGGGTTGCCGCCGCCGAGCCCCGCGAAGAAGAGGTCCTCGTGGCGCCACATCACGCCCTTGGGCATGCCGGTGGTGCCGCCGGTGTAGATGATGAAGAGGTCGCTCGCCGAGCGCGGCGCGAAGTCGCGGACGTCCGAGGCGGCTGCCACCGCGGTCTCGTAGTCGACGGCGCCGATCGCCGCGAGGTCCGCGCCGCTACCGTCCTCGACGGCGATGCACGCGCGCAGCTTGGGCAGCCCGCCCTTGATCGCCGCGAGGCGCGGCGCGAACTGCCGCTCGTGGATCACCGCCACGAGGTCGGCGTCGCTCATCAGGTAGCGCAGCTCTTCCTCGACATAGCGGTAGTTCACGTTGATGGGCACGGCGCGGATCTTGAGCGCCGCGAGCATGCCCTCGACGTATTCGTTGCCGTTGAGGAGGTAGAGGCCGACGTGCTCACCGGCACCAACTCCGAGCGACTGCAGGACGTGCGCGAGCCGGTTGACCCGCTTCTCGACCTGCGCGTAGGTGAAGCGCTTGGTGCCGTCGACGATGAGGGCTTCGTTGTCGGGAAGCCCGTCGACGATCGACTCGAAAAGGTCCGCGAAGTTGTATTGCGTCGCCGGCATCGCCTCGACCGTCCTCAGGGCTTCTCGGAGCCCACGATCCACATCGAGAAGAACTGCGAGCCGCCGCCGTAGGCGTGGCCGAGCGCG
>CAYMQR010000358.1:0-5752 GCA_964392195.1 uncultured bacterium
GCGTGACGATGCCGCACACGATGCTGATGAGGGTGGTCTTGCCGGCGCCGTTGGGCCCGAGGAGGGCGAAGATCTCGCCCTTCGTGATCTCGAGGTCGACGCGCTTCAGGGCCTGGAGACCCGAGGCGTAGGTCTTGCTCAGCCCTTCGATGGAGAGGATCGGTGGCATCCGGCGAAACCTATCGCACGCGGGCGCCGATCGGCGTCCGAGGGGGCACGGCGCTGAACGCGCGAGGTGTCGGCCCGATTCACCTCGCGCGCCAGCGGATGCCCGCTCCGCGATATTGAGGTCTTCCCCGTCCGGAGGCACCTCGTGAACCGACTCGCTCGCTACTCCGACCACGCGTACGCGCTGCTGCGGATCGTCGCCGGTCTCATGTTCGCGTTCCACGGCATGCAGAAGGTCCTCGGCGTGCTGTCCGACAAGGCGCCGCCGGTCGGCTCGCAGCTCTGGATCGGCGGAGTCATCGAGCTCGTGGGCGGGGTGCTGATCGCGCTCGGGCTCAGGACCCGCGAGGCCGCGTTCCTGGCCAGCGGCACGATGGCGGTGGCGTACGTCCAGTTCCACTGGAAGCTCCAGCTGGGCGAGGCGTTCTTTCCCGCCATCAACGAGGGTGAGCTCGCCGTGCTCTACTGCTTCGTGTTCCTCTACTTCGCCTGCCGTGGCGGCGTGACCTGGTGCCTCGACCGAACGAGCTGAGCCGTCTCCCGCGGGCGCTGGTCGCGGCCGCGCTCGCGCTCGCTTGGCTCGCGGCCGCGGGCTGCGGCGGCGACGGCGGACGCGGCGCCGCCGCCGATCCGATCGCGACCCCGGAGGTGCGGGTGAGGGACGGCCGCCTGGTCGACGCGTTCGGCCGGCAGGTGCTGCTGCGCGGCGTGAACGTCAAGGCCGCGGGCCTGTTCGACGCGAGCTTCGACGACGGACGCCGGCCCACGGAGCAGGTCGCGCCGTTCGACCGCGACGACGCCGAGCGGATCGCGCACCTGGGCTTCGACTTCGTCCGGCTCGCCGTGAGCTGGAGCGGGCTCGAGCCCGAGGAAGGGCTCTTCTCCGCCGCCGCGTTCGCCCGCCTCGACGAGGTCGTCGGCTGGCTCGTCGACGCGGGCGTCTACGTGCTCGTCGACTTCCACGAGGACGCGTGGTCGAAGGAGATCGGCGAGGACGGCGCGCCGCTGTGGGCCACGCTGCCGCCGCCGCGCCAGCTCCTCGAGGGCCCGCTGTGGCCCGGGCCGGACCTGCCGTGCCCGTGCGCCGGTGACCTCGACGCGCGCCGCACGTCGCTGCCGGTGCTCGCCGCGTTCGCGTCGTTCTTCGAGAACCGCGACGGGATCCAGGACCGCTTCGTACCGGTGTGGCAGCGCGTCGCGAGCCGCTTCGCCCGCGAGCCCGGCGTGATCGGCTTCGAGGCCATGAACGAGCCGGTGGTGATCCACGTGGCCCACGGCGCCGATCGGCTGGAGGAGTTCCACCGCCGCATGGTCGGCGCGCTCCGCGAGGTCAGCCCGCGCCAGGCCTATTTCCTCGAGCCCGACGTGGTGACCCGCAACCTGCTGTGGACCGCGCCAGGGCCACGCGAGCCGTTCTCCGACCCCGACGTCGTCTATGCGGCGCACCTCTACCCGTATTCGTTCCCCACCGAGCCCACCGAGCGCGCCGCCGCGCTCGAGCGAACCTTCGACTGGCTCCTCGACGAGGCGGCGCGCTGGGGCGCCGCGCCGCTCCTCGGAGAGTGGGCGACCGCGATCGACTCGCCGGCCGAGGTCCCCGCGATCGAGACCCTGACCGGAGCGCTGGCGCGCCGCGCGATCGGCTGGGCGCTGTGGCAGTGGAAGGACTACGGCAGCGCCGCGCCGCCGCCCGGGTCGGGCTCGATCGCGGACTTCGACTGGGCGGAGCGGCGCTGGATCGTGAACCAGCCCGGCACCACGGCGCTCACGCCACCCGCGCCGTTCGCCGTGCCGGGCCGGCTCGTCGAGCAGGGCTACGACGCCGCCTCGCGAAGGCTGACGGTGCGCTTCGAGGCCGCCGGGGGCGAGGGGCCGGCGGTGCTGTCGATCCCCGAGCACGCCGCCCCCGCCGGCTTCGCGGTGCGCGTCGACGGCGTGGCCGTGGACGCCCTCCTCGACGAGCGCAGCCGCCGGCTGGTGGTGCCGTGGAACGGCGCGCCGGGCGGTCACGAGCTGGTCGTGGATCTCGAGTGAGGCCGGGCCGCGGTCTCCCCCCGGCCGCGCACGGCCGGGGGGATGACCGATCAACGCAGCGCTCCCGGGGTGAAGCCAGGCAGCCGTTCCGGAGCGCGCAGCAGGTCGAGGGTGCCGAGGGTGACGAAGGCCACCTCGACCATCACCAGGTATCCGAGCAACAGGGTCATTGGGAGTCTCCTCGGGATGCGCGACGCGCATCCGCTAGCGTCGGGGTTCACCTCCTTTGCGTGACGTCGCGCGGAACGTGGTTCCGTCGCGGGACCACCGGTAGACGCCCGGCCAGCGTCCCCCTCCCGGTCATCGGCAGCTCCGTAAGTAACTGAAATCAAAAGAGGCCTGGCGCCGTGCCCGGCGGCCGGAGAACATCGTTCCGTGGCTCGCGGCGCGCCGCGCGGTCTCGACACGCCTCCCCGCAGGGAGGACACTGGCCGGCGTGATCGCCTCCTCCCGAACCTTCGTGGGCCGCGAGCGCGAGCTCGCCGAGCTCTCTCTCGCGTTCGACGAGGCGTGCGCCGGCGCGGGCTCGGTGTGGCTGGTCGGCGGCGAGGCGGGGATCGGCAAGAGCCGGCTGGTCGAGGAGGTGGCGCGGGCGGCGGCCGCACGGGGCGCCTGGCTCCTCGACGGGCGGTGCTGGGAGGCGGGTGGCGCGCCCGCCTTCTGGCCGTGGGTCCAGGTGCTGCGGGGGCTGACGCGCGAGCTGGGCGTCGCCGCCGTCGCCGAGCTGCTCGGCTCGCGGGCCGAGGCGCTGGCGCCGCTGCTGCCGGAGCTCGCGCCGGGTGGGGGCGCGTGGACGGCGGGTGCGCAAGACGCCGAGCAGGCGCGCTTCCAGGTGCTGGAGGCCGCGGCGGGGCTGCTGATCGAGGCCTCGCGGCGCGCGCCGCTCGTGGTCACCCTCGAGGACCTCCACGCCGCCGACGCGTCGTCGCTGGTGCTGCTCGACTTCCTGGCGCGCGAGGTCCCGCGCGCCCGCATCGTGGTGCTCGGCACCTATCGCGACCCCGACCTCGAGAGCGGTCCCGCGGCGCCGTTCCTGGCGCGGGTCGCGCGCGGCGCCCGCCAGATCCACCTGCGCCGGCTCGACGACGGCGACGTGCAGGCGCTCCTCGAGCGCGTCGCGGGCACCGCGCTCCCGGCGCAGCTCGCCGCCGCGGTGCGCGCCGCCACCGAGGGGAACCCGCTCTTCGCGGTGGAGATGGCGCGGCTGGTCGGGAGCGATCCGGCGCGCGCCGCGGGCTGGCTCGGGCAGGGCGGGATCCCGCTCCCGGCGACGATCCGCGCCACCTTCCGCGATCGCATCGCCCACCTCGACGGGGAGGCGCGCGAGCTGCTCCAGATCGCGGCGGTGCTCGGGCGCGACTTCACGACCGCGGCGGTCGCCGAGGTGCTGCTGCGCGATGAGGTCGAGGTCGCCGCGCCGCTGGCCCGCGCCGCCGAGGCGGGGCTGGTGACGCGCCTCGCGCCCGAGTCGTACCGCTTCACCCACATCCTCGCCCGTGAGGTGCTCCACGACGAGCTGACAGCCGAGCGGCGCTGGCAGCTCCACGCGCGCCGCGCCGAGGCGCTCACCCGCGCGAGCGAGGGCGGGGGCGAGCCGCCGTGGTCGGAGATCGCCCACCACTGGACGTGGGCCGGGCCGGAGGGGCGCCGGCACGCGGTCCCCGCGCAGCTCCGCGCCGCCGAGCAAGCCACCGCGCGGCTCGCGTTCGAGGACGCGGCGCTCGCCCTCGAGCGCGCGCTGAGCTGCGCCGACGCGGCGGCGCTCGACGAGCCGGTGCGCCGCGTGGAGCTGCGGCTGGCGCTCGCCCGGGCGCGCAACCTGGCGGGCGACTCGGTGGCCGCCAGGAGCGCCTGCTCGGCGGTGCTCGAGCACGCCCGGCGCGAGCGCGACGGCGAGCTCTTCGCCCGCGCCGCGCTCGAGTTCGGCAGCGGCTACGTCTACGGCGGGGTCGACGGCCAGCTCGTCGAGCTGCTCGCCGAGGGGCTCGCGATCCTCCCGCCCGAGGACAGCGCGCTCCGCGCCCGGCTGCTGGCGCGGCACGCCGCGGCACAGCAGCCGGCGAGGCAGCCGGAGGAGCCGCTCGAGCTGGCGCGCGCCGCGGTCGCGATGGCGCGCCGGGTGGGCGACCCGCACGCGCTCCTGCTCGCGCTGCGCGACGCGGGCTCGGCGTTCATGGACAGCGGGCCGGTGGAGGAGCGCATCGCGCTCAGCTCCGAGCACGTGGCGCTCGCCGAGCAGCTCGGCGAGTCGGTGGACGCGTGGCGCGGGTCGATGCGGCTGGTGTTCGACCACTTCGAGCGCGACGACGTGGCGCGCGCCAAGCTCGCGATCGAGAGCGCGACGCGCCACGCCGAGCGCCTCGGCCACCCGCACTACCGCTGGCCGGTGGTGGGCTTCCGCGCCATGGCGGCGGTGCGCGAAGGGCGCTTCGCCGAGGCGCGCCGGGTCCTCGACGAGGCGCGTGCGCTGGCGCGCGCGGCGCGCGACCCCAACGGCGAGCGCTCGCTCCTCATCCACGAGCTGCTCAGGCTCAGGCTCGAGGGGCGCTCTGGCGACGAGCGGGCGCGGATCGGCGAGCTGGTGGAGCGCTTCCGCGGCCTCACCTCGGGCGAGCTGATCTCCAAGCTGTGGGCGTACGCGGTGGTGCCCGAGGACGAGCCGGAGGCGCCGCTCGCGGACGCCGACCTCGAACGGGCGATCGCGCTGCGCGACTCCTCCGAGCTCGCGTTGCTGGTGGCGGTGGCCGAGCGGCGCCGGGACGCGGCGCTGGCCGAGCGCATCGCCGAGAGCTTCACCCACCGCACCGACGCCAACGTGCGCTGGGGCTTGTTCGGCGTGATGGTCGAGGGGCCGGTGCGCCAGTACCTCGCCCGGCTCGCGGTGCTGCGCGGGCGGCTCGACGAGGCCTACGCGCACTTCGACGAGGCGCTGCGGCGCGCCCGCGCCGCCGGCGCGCGGCCCTACGTGGCGTGGATCGAGCACGACCTCGCGCGCGCGTTGCTCGCCGACCCGGCGGGCGGCGCCGCCGCTCGCGATCGCGCCGCGGCGCTCGCGCGCCATGCCCGCGACGAAGCGCTCGCGCTCGACATGCCGGGCCTGGTGGAGCGGGCGAACGAGCTGCTCGTGACCGCCGGCGGGACCGCCGCCGACGCGCCGGCCGTGCCCGAGGAGAAGGCCGGCGCCGTCGCCGAGGAGCCCGGCGCGCCGCGCTTCACCCTCGCTCGCGAGGGCGAGCTGTGGTCGATCGTCCACGGCGGGCGCCGCTTCCACGTCGCCGACACCAAGGGCCTGCAGATCCTCGCCGCGCTCGTCGAGCGGCCCGGCCACGACTGGCACGTCCTCGACCTCGTGAGCCCGCAGCGCGCGCGCACCACCGAGCAAGGCGACGTGGGCGAGGTGCTGGACGCGCGGGCGCGCGCCGAGTACCGCGAGCGGCTCGCGGCGCTGCGCGAGGAGATCGAGGAGGCCGAGGGCTGGAACGACGCGCCCCGCGCCGGACGCGCCCGCGCCGAGCTCGAGTCGCTCACCGAGGCGCTCGGGCGGGCGCTC
>CAYMQR010000359.1:0-5740 GCA_964392195.1 uncultured bacterium
CGCACGATCGGACCCGCCATGAGCTGCGGGAAGAACGCCACGAACACCGCGAAGGTGAGCGGCGAGCGGCACGCCGGGATGCGCCCGTAATAGACGTCGATCAGGTAGCCGAGCTTGGTGAGCGTCCAGAACGAGAGCCCGACCAGCGCCGCGACGTGGGGGACCGGCGCGCGCGCGGCGACGCCGACCGCGCCGAGCAGGTCGTTGAGCGAGGTGGCGAAGAACCCCAGGTACTTGAAGACCGCGAGCTGCGCCAGGTTCCAGCCGATCCCCACCGCCAGCGCCGACCGCGCCCGCGGCGGTGGCTCGCTTCCGCCGGCGGGAGACGCGGCGCGCGCCCGGTCGAGCGCCAGCCCGACCGCGAAGTTGACCACGGTCGAGAGCACGAACACCGCGATGAGCCGCGGGTTCCAGCACCAGATGAACGCATAGCTCGCGGCCAGCAGCACCGCGTTCTGGGCCGCCGCGCGGCGCGGCACCACCCACGCCAGCACGAAGACCAGCGGGAAGAAGAACGCGAAGGCGGCGCCGCCGAAGATCACGAGGCACCTCCGGCGGCGCGGGCCGCGGGCGGCGGAGGCTCGACCCAGCTCCTGAGCGGGCCGGCGAGCATCCAGTCCGAGAACCGCTGCGCCCCCGTGGCGGTCAGGTGGTCGAGGTCGTGCTCCCAGTCACCGTCCTCGAGCGGCGTGCTGGTGGCGAGGTCGAGGAAGCGCGCGCCGTGGCGCTCGGCCGCCGCGCGCGCCCACTCCGCGAACTCCGCCATCGTGGTGTTCCTGGCCAGCTCCGTGACCGTGACCGGCATCGACGGCGAGAGCAGCAGCGTCACGTCGAGGCCGCGCGCGCGGAGCTCGCGCAGGATCTCGTCGAGGGCGCCGCGCTGCACCGGATCGTCGCAGCCCACCGCGCCCTCCGCGGTGGTGCGCCAGATGTCGATGGTGCGCTCGAGGTCGGCGCGGATCTCGGCCTCGCTCTTCTTCTTGATCAGGCCGCGCAGCGCCGCCGGCAGGTACTCGTGGCCGCGCGAGCGCACCAGCACCGAGTCACGGAACCAGCGGTTGAGCCGGCTCTGCGGGTAGTTGCCGTTGTAGTCGGTGAGACCATGGGCGAGCAGATCGTCGACGAAATCCCCGAACGCCCACGCCCGCGCGGGAAGGTTGGTGCTCGCCGGCCCCTGCACCCGCGTGCACGCGTCCCACCAGTTGGTGGTCACGATCACGCGCCTCAGCGATGGGCGCACCTTGGTGCCGTCGGCGCGCTCCTCGTCGAAGAGCGGCAGCAGCCGGTGGCGGAGCAGCCACAGGTAGGAGGCGTCGGTGCCGTACTCGAGCGACACCACCACGAAGCGTTCGGCGCCGCCGGTGCGCTCGGCGAGCCCCTGCTCGAGCGGGATGAAGAAGCGCGCGTGGCTCGAGCCGATCACGAAGCTGGTCGGATCGCCGCGGGTGATCGCGGCGATGCCGTCCTCCGCCTCGCGCAGCGGCGGGCGGTGCTCGGTGATCGCGCGGAAGAAGAGCTCGCCGGCGGCCAGCCCCACGAGCGCGCCCAGCAGCACGCCCGCGACCGTCCGCCACGAGTAGCGCGAGCCCGCGGGAGGGGTCATCGGAGGGGGAGCGGGCGGAGCGACGGACGCGCGTGCATCCGCCCTATTTAGCACCCCGGCGCCGGGCCCTGGCGAACCCACGGCCGGGCGCCGCACCACCTGCCAAGCGAGCGCGCGAGGTGCCAGGCTGGCGGCGGGCGCCTACCCCGCCCGGATCGGCCTCCACCGCTTCCCCGTCCTTCGCCGCTCGCGCTCCTCCCGGCCCCTCGACCGTGCGACTCGATCCACGACCGCGCCGGGTGGTGATCGCGCTGGTGGCGTGGTGGGCCGCGATCGCGGCGCTGGTGCCCGTGATCCTCGACGAGGCGTATTACGTGGCGTGGAGCGCGCACCTCGCGCGCGGCTACCTCGACCATCCGCCGATGGTCGCGTATCTGGTGGCGGCGGCGCGCTGGGTGCCGTCGAGCCCGTTCGCGGTGCGGATCGGCACGCTCGCCGCCGCTGCCATCTCGGCGGCGGCGATGTTCAGTCTGGCGACCGCCAGCGGGCTCGCCCGCGAACGCGACCGCGCGCTGATGCTGGTGCTGCGGTACGGCGGCCTCATCGGCCTCGGGATGGGCTTCCTCGCCACGCCCGACGCGCCTCTCTTCGCGGCGTGGAGCGTGGCGCTCGCCGAGGCGGCGTGGGCGCTCAGCGGCGATCGCCGCCGCTGGCTCACCGCGGGACTCGCGGTCGGGGTGGGCCTGTGGAGCAAGTACACGATCGTGCTGATCGGCCCGATCTTCCTGTGGGGCCTGTGGCGCGGCGACCGGCGCGCCCTCGCCACCCCGTGGCCGTACCTGGGCGGCCTGCTCGCGCTCGCGGTGTGGAGCCCGCAGCTCCACTGGAACGCGACCCACGACTGGCAGACGATCCAGTTCCAGCTCGGTCACGGCTTCCGCGGCGGCCACCGCGTCGAGTCCCAGCAGATCGACCTGCTGCCGCACGCCGAGCCGCCGCTCGCCGAGGGGCCCGAGGCCGAGCTCACGCGCAGCCTGGTGCCCGCCGACACCGGCTACCACAAGACGCCGTGGAACAAGCGCCCGTGGCGCAAGCCGGTGGGACGGATCCGCGACTACGTGCTCGGCGAGCTCGGGCTGTGGGGCGCGCTGCTGGTGCCGCTCGGCGCGCTCGCCTGGCGGGCGGTGCGGGATCGCCGTGGCGCGGGAACCGCGCACGGCGGCGATCCGCGTACACCGGCCGCGGCGCCGCTCGACCCCGGCGTGACCCCGCTGCTCGCCGCGGGCACGGTCTTCCCGCTGGTCTTCTTCTTCGTGGCGAGCTTCTTCGCGCGCGCCGAGCTCCACTGGCCGGGGCCCTACCTGGTGAGCTTCGCGGTGCTGGCGGCGCCGCTCGCGGCGCGCCACGCCCGCGGCTTCGCGATCGCCGCGCTGGTGAACTTCTCGGTCACGACGCTGGTGGGAATCCACGCGATCCATCCCTACCTGCCGATCCCGCGCGGACAGGACCGCATCCTGCGCGAGACGCGTGGCTTCGATCGGCTGGCGCGCCACCTCGCGCGGCTCGAGGAGCCGATCTTCGGCTCGACCTACCAGCTCGTGTCGATGGCGCGCTTCCACGAGCCGGCGATCCGGATCGGCCAGTGGCCCGACACCGCGCGCCCCTCCGAGCTCACGCTGCGCGACGTGCAGGCCCCCTACGCCTGGGAGGACGTGACGCGCGCCGGCGGGTTCTGGCTGCTCTCGAACCATCCGACCATCGCGCACATCCCCGGCGCCCTCGCCGACCAGCTCGTCGAGCTCCAGGACTGCCGTGAGGACGGCGCGGACGACCCGCTCGTCATCCGCCGCGCCGGCGAGCCCGAGACCACGCCGGCGTCCCCCTGCAACCCGATCCACGCGTGGTACCTGGCGCACTACCGGGTGCTGCCACCGTCCGCGCCGTAGGTCCGCGCTCACCACCACAGGAAGTGCGGATAACCCGCGGCACGCCGAACGCCGCCAGCGCTCCCGCCGACGCCGCCGCCACGAAGATCGCCGCCGCGATCGCGGGTCGCACGCACCACGGGCAGTGGTGGGGTGCCCCGGGGTCGTGGACGTTGCAGTGGTGGTCGAGCCCCGCCCACGGCCAGGTACAGCCGCAGCCGAAGAGCGCGCCGCAGAGCGGCGTGACGATCACCACGCCCAGCGCCACCACCACGCAGGCGGCGCCGAGGCGCCACCGCCGGAATCCCCCGTCCTCGGTCGGTCGCATCTTGAATCCGGGCCCCGGTTCGAGCGACACATCAGGGAGCGGGATGTCCCTCCACGCGGGAGCGAGGCCCATGTCCAGAGCGTCGGTGGTTTCGAGGATCGCGCACGAGTCGATCCGGCATGCCCCCTCGATCATGCCCAACGGCCCGTGGTGGGACCACCTCGAGACCAACTTCTACGAGCGTCCCGAGGGCTTCGACCTCGAGCTTCGCGACCTGTTCCGGGTCAAGGCCACCGCGGTCCTCGACGTCGCGCTGCGCACGTCGATGGCCGCGGTCCTGCTGCCGCTCACGGTGCCGGTCGGCTACCGCCCCAAGGCGCTCAAGCAGATGCTCGACGATCGCCGGATCTACGAACCGCTCGCCGAGAGCGGCGACCCGACCCGGTTCTTCAAGGACCCGCCCTCGACGGTCGAGCTGCGTACCCGAAAGCCGAGCTTGCTCGCGTTCCGCGCCGAGGGAGGCACCTGCGAGGACCTCACCTTCGAGAGCGCCTACGTGCCGCTCAACCCGCACATCCGCGAGCGCTACCAGTCGCGCGAGGCCAACCGCATCGTGCGTGCCCGCCACTGGCGCCACAAGCGCGGGCCGCGGCCCACCATCATCGCGGTCCACGGCTTCGGCGCCGAGCCGTACTGGATCAACCAGTGGATGTTCGCGCTGCCGTGGTTCTACCGGATCGGCTGCGACGTGCTGCTGGTGAGCCTGCCCTTCCACGGGCGGCGCCAGGGGCCTTACTCGCTGGTGAGCGGCCACCACTTCTTCTCGGGCGGCATCTCGTGGGTGAACGAGGCGTTCGGGCAGGCGGTGATGGACATCCGCACCTGCGTGAGCTGGCTCTCGAACGACCTGGGCGTCGAGCAGATCGGCATCACCGGCATCAGCCTCGGCGGCTACACCTCGGCGCTCATGGCGGCGGTCGAGCCGCGGCTCAAGTTCTCGATCCCGAACGTGCCGCTGGCGAGCCTGCCCGACCTGGTCCTCGAGTGGGAGCCGATCGGCTCGCTGATGCGCGGCGCGATGCTCGCCACCAACACCTCGATCAAGCGCGTCCGGCGCGCGCTGGCGGTCACCAGCCCGCTGACCTACAAGCCCAAGCTCGAGCGCGAGCGCCTCATGATCATCGGCGGCGTCGGCGACCGCCTCGCTCCTCCCAAGCACTCGCGGCTGCTGTGGGATCACTGGGGGCGGTGCCGGATCCACTGGTTCCCCGGCAGCCACATCATCCACCTCGACCGTGGCGACTACCTGCGGCGCATGGGCCGGTTCCTCAACGAGATCGAGTTCAACAAGGACCGCCGCAGCGCGCGCCGCGCGAGCCAGCGGGCGGCTCGGCGTGCGGCCAGCGTCACGCCGCCGAGCGACCTCGAGGCGGCTCGCCAGCGCCGCGCCCAGCGCACCCGGCCGCGCGGCTGACGACCCCGAGCGGGCGCCGCTTGTAAAGCAGTTGCTTTACAAAATCGTCTAGCAACTGCTTTACAGATTTTGTAAAGCTGAAGCTCCACACCGTGATTTCCGCGATTCGCCGGCCAAAGTGGCCCGTTTTGGGCACCCTGGCGGCGGATTTCGGGGCGATTTCGCGGGGGCCCGGGGCCCCGATCGTGGTCGGAATGCCCGCCTCTTCGGCGCGGGCGCGGGGGTGAAGCTGCGCGGGGCCGCGAGCGTAGCGAGCACCTCCGGGGTGGGGACCTACCGGGATCGGGCGGCGGCGCGGCGGGGCGTCATCGCGTATCGCCGGCGCGGCAGCGCCGCGCCCGCCTGCGGGCGGGGGCGCACGAGAACGAACGCGATCCCCGACCGCGCCATGAGCAGACTCGCCCATCGGCGCGTGCCAGCGGCACGCCGCGAGCGTAGCGAGCGTCTTGGGGGTGGGACCCGCCGGGATCGGCGCCGAGGGACCGGCGCCGCAGGCGCCTGCCCTCCATGCGGGCGGGGGCGCGCGAGAC
>CAYMQR010000360.1:0-5732 GCA_964392195.1 uncultured bacterium
GAACGAGCCGATCGGCTTGCCGAACTGGACGCGCGTCTTCGCGTAGTCGACGGCCAGCGCGAGCGCCGCCTGCGCCGCGCCGAGGCCGTCCACGGCGAGCGCGATCGCCACGCGATCCACCGCGGGCGCGAGCGCGTCGATCGGCCCGAGCAGCTCGCCGAGGGTGTCGTCGAGGGTGAGCGTCGCGAAGCGGCGCGTGCCGTCGATCGTGGGCTCGGGCTCCACGCGCACGCCCGGCGCGTCGCGCCGCACCGCCCACACGTGGGCGCCGGCCGTCACGAGGAAGAGCTGCGCGGCCTCGCCGTCGGGCACGTTCACCTTGCGGCCGGTGAGCCGGCCCTCGGCTTCGTCGGCGGTGGGCGCGTGCCAGCGGCCAAAGCTCGCGCCGGCGTCGACGAGCGCCAGCGTGGCGATCGTATCGCCGCTCGCGAGCGCGGCGAGGTGCTCGCGGGCGTCGAGCGCCACGAGCGCGCTGGTCGCGCCGACCGCGCTCGCCAGAAACGGGCCGGGATGCGCGAGCCGGCCGAGCTCCTCGAGCTCCGCGCCCGCCTCGACCATGCCGGCGCCGACGCCGCCCTGCGCCTCGGGGACGAGCAGGCTCACGAGGCCGAGATCGACCAGCCCGCGCCACACGGCGTCCGTGGTGCCGCGGCGATCGGTCCAGCGCTCGCGCACCCACGTGAGCGGCGCGTGGTCGGCGAGGAAGCGGCGCACGCTGGTGCGCAGCTCCTCGTGCTCGGCGGAGAAGAAGGCGTCCATGCGCGTCAGTCGTCGCTGCGGGCGGGCTCACGCCCGCCCCTACACGGCCGTGCGGAATCGTGGGGGGACGCGGCGGTGCGGGCGGCTTCGCTGCGGGCGGGCTCGCGCCCGCCCCTACGAGTATCGACCGCAGGCCCCGGACTCGGAGGGCGCGACTCCGTCGCGCCGCAGCGCATGAAACCGCCGGACCGCCGGAGGCGGTCCCTCCGAGGGAGCACGGGGTACACGTGAGCCGGACGCATCCGCTTCACCCCCTCGGCAACCCGAGCACCCGTTCGGCGATGATGTTGCGGTTGACCTGGGTGGTGCCACCGGCGATCGAGGTGGCGCGCACGTAGACGCGCTGCTCGCCCCACCGTCCGGTGTTCGCCGCGGGCCCGAGCACGCACCCCGCCGCGGCGGCGATCGCGTTCTCGGTGTCCGACCACACCAGCTTGGCGAGCGATCCCTCGGGGCCAGGCGCGCGCCCCTGGATGCTCGCCGAGAGCGCGCGGTCGGCGAGGAACTTCATGTGCTCGGCGAGCACGTAGGCGCGCGCCAGCTCGCGGCGCCGCGCGGGATCGTCGGTGAGCGCGCGTCCGTCCACCACCGTGGCGCGCGCGTCGTCGATCAGCCGCGCCACGCGCTTCCTCACCTGGAGGTGGAGCGACGCAACGCCGGCGCGCTCGTGGCTGAGCGTCGCCATCGCGACCTTCCAACCGCCGTCGAGCGGTCCGAGAAGCGCGTCCGCGGGCACCCGCACGTCCTCGAAGAAGAGCTCCGCGAACTCGCGACCGCCGGTGATCGTCACGATCGGCCGGATCACGATCCCGGGCGTCCTGAGATCCACGAGCAGGCACGAGATGCCGTCGTGCTTCGCGGCGCCCGCGTTGGTGCGCACCAGGAGCTCGCACCAGTCGGCGTATTCGCCGAGGGTGTTCCACACCTTCTGGCCGTTCACCACGAAGTGGTCGCCGTCACGGACCGCGCGGGTGGTGATCGAGGCGAGGTCGCTGCCGGCGTTGGGCTCCGAGAAGCCCTGGCACCAGATCTCGTCGCCGCGCAGCATCGGCCGCAGGAAGCGGCTTCGCTGCTCGGCGGTGCCGTAGCTCATGATCGCCGGCGCGATGTTGGAGAGGCCGATCACGTTGATCGGACCCGGCGCGCCCACGGCGCTCATCTCCTCCGCGAGCACCACCTGCTCGATCACGCTCGCCGCGCGGCCGCCGTACTCCCTCGGCCACGACATGCCCGCGTAGCCGGCGTCGGCGAGCACCCGGTTCCACGCGCGCAGCCGCTCGACCAGCGCAGGGCTCAGGTCGTCGCGCACCGTCACGCCGCGCAGGTCCGCCGGCAGATTGGCCTCGAGCCACGCGCGCACGCTGGCGCGAAAGACCTCGGCCTCGGGCGGGTAGCGGAAGTCCATGTCAGGGTCGTCCCACCGCGCTCATATCGCCCGGTCCCGGCCTTGCCAGTAGGGCTCGCGGAGCTTGCGCTTCATGAGCTTGCCGCTCGGGTCGCGCGGCAGCGACTCCACGAGGTCGATCGAGCGCGGGATCTTGTAGCGCGCCAGCCGCGCCGCGCAGTGGGCGAGGAGCTCCTCGACGAGCGCCGCGTCCGCCGCCACGCCGCTCTCCGGCGCGACCACCGCCTTCACCTCTTCGCCCCACTCGGGGTGCGGGATGCCGAACACCGCCACGTCGGCCACCTTCGGGTGCGCGAGGATCGCGCCCTCGACCTCGGCCGGATAGATGTTCACGCCGCCCGAGATGATCATGTCGATCTTGCGATCGCACAGGAAGAGGTAGCCGTCCGCGTCGAGGTAGCCCATGTCGCCCGCCGTGAAGAGCGCGCCGCGGCGCGCGGCGCGGGTCTTCTCGGGGTCGCCGCCGTACTCGAAGTCGCTGTGCGAGCGCATGTACACGGTGCCGACCACGCCGGGCGGGCACTCGTGGCCGTCGTCGTCGAACACCCGCACCTCGCCGCCCGCCCACGCGCGCCCCACGGTGCCGGGGCGCGCCAGCCACTCGTCGGAGCGCGCCAGCGTGCCGCCGCCCTCGGTCGAGCCGTAGTACTCGTAGACGATCGGCCCCCACCACTCGAGGATGCGGCGCTTCACCTCCACCGGGCACGGCGCGGCGGCGTGGACCACGGCGCGCAGGCTGCGCACGTCGTAGCGGCGGCGCGTCTCCTCGGGGAGCGCGAGCAGGCGGTGGAGCTGGGTCGGCACGAGGTGCGTGGTGGTGACGCGGTGGCGCTCGATCAGGCGCAGCGCCTCCTCGGCGTCCCAGTGATCCATGAGCACCACAGGGTGGTCGAGGTGGAGCGAGAACCAGCCGTGGATCATGGGTGCCAAGTGGTACATGGGCGACGCCACGAGGTGGACGTGGTCGTCGCCGCGCGCGACGTCGTAGCGGAAGAGGTGCGCCGCCTGGAAGCCGATCGCCACGTCGGGGTCGATCGCCAAGAGCTTGCGGCGCACGCTCTTGGGCCGGCCGGTGGTGCCGGAGGTGTACGGCAGGAGCTGGCCGGCGACGCGGTCACGCGGCAGCTCGGCGGGCTGGCCGCGGACGAGGTCGGCGAGCGAGGTGAAGCCTGGGATCGCGCCGACCGCGAGCCGACCCGCCACCGGCACGCCGGCCTCGCGCGCCGCCGCGCTCGCCACGTCCGCGAGGCGCTCGTCGGTGACGAACGCGCGCGCCGGCGCGTCGGCGAGGATGTACGCCACCTCGGAAGCGGTGAGGTGGGTGTTGATCGGCGTGACCTGCAGACCGGTCTGCATCGCCGCCAGCATCACCTCGTAGATCGCGCGGCCGTTCGGCAAGAGCACCGCGACCACGTCGCCGGGCGCGAGCCCGAGGCCGCGCAGCGCGTGCGCGAGACGGTTGCCGCCCTCCCACAGCTCGCGCGCGCCGACCTCCCGACCGCCGGGCTCGACGAGCGCCGCGCGGCGCTCGTCCCACGCGAGCGCGCTTCGCCAGAAGCCGGGGACCGGCGGGGATTGGTTCACGAGAAGTGCGGTTTCCCGGCCGATTCACGCGGGAGTTGACGGTTCGTCAAATTCCGTGTGTTGATACCACGCACGCCCGAGCGGGGAAACCGCCGGCTCGGCCGCGGCCTCGTTCACCGCTGTTCCCTCCTCGCCCTCGCCACCGGAGCCGCGCCGCCGTGGAAGCCTGGCACCCGTTCCGCATCCTCCCCGCCCTCGACGACACGAACCGGGTGTTCTGGACCAGCGGCGAGAGCGGCGCGCTGGCGATCCTGCGCTGCCGCGCGTGCTCGCTGTGGCTCCACCCGCCGGCGCCGATCTGCCCGAGCTGCCTGTCGCGCGACCTCACGCCGCAGCCGGTGAGCGGGCGCGGCACGCTGGTGAGCTTCACGGTGAACCACCAGCCGTGGATCCCCGGGTTCGACCCGCCCTACGTGATCGCGCTGGTCGAGCTCGACGAGCAGCCCGGGCTGCGCATCACCAGCAACCTGGTCGGGTGCGCGATCGACAGGGTGGAGATCGGGCTGCCGGTCGAGATCCTGTTCGACGAGTACGACGGCGTGTGGATCCCGCTCTTCCGGCCCACCGCCGACGCGTTCGACGCCGCCGAGGGGGAAGCAGGCGCGGGAGCCGGCGCCCCCACTGAGGACGCGCCATGACCGACATCCTCGAGCGGCGCGCCGCGATCACCGGCATCGGTCAGAGCGCGGTGGGCCGGCGCCTCGGCCGCTCCGGCCTCGACCTCACCCTCGACGCCTGCCTCGCCGCGATCGCCGACGCCGGCCTGACCCGCCACGACATCGACGGCCTCGCCACCTATCCGGGCCTGGGCATCGGCACCGCGGGCTTCGCGGGCGCGGGGCTGGTCGAGGTGCAGGACGCGCTGCGCCTCGACCTCGACTGGTTCGCCGGCGGCCACGAGGCGCCCGGCCAGCTCGGCTCGGTGGTGAGCGCGTGTTTGGCGGTCGCGTGCGGGCTCGCCACCCACGTGTTGTGCTTCCGCACCGTGTGCGAGTCGAGCGCGCAAGGAGGCGGCGGGCGCGCGGGGATCGGCGGCGGCGGGCGCGGTGGCTTCAAGGCGCGCGACGCGCTGCAGTGGACGCTGCCGTTCGGCGCGGCGTCGGCCGCCAACTGGCTGGCGCTGACCGCGCAGGCGCATTTCCACGCCTACGGCACGCGCCGCGAGCACCTCGGCGCGATCGCGATCAACGCGCGCAGGAACGCCGCGAAGAATCCCGCTGCCGTCTATCGCGAGCCGCTCACGATGGAGGACTACCTCGCCGCGCGCATGATCTCGACGCCGTTCGGCCTCTACGACTGCGACGTGCCGGTCGACGGCTCGACCGCGATCATCGTGTCGCGGGCGTCGGCGTGCGCGACGGTGGCGAAGCGGCCGATCCGCGTGGAGGCGGTCGGCACCGCGATCCACGGGCGGCCGTCGTGGGACCAGTGGCACGACGTGACGAGCATGGCGGCGGTGGATGCGGCCGCGATGATGTGGGATCGCACCGACCTCACGCCCGCCGACGTGGACGTGGCCGAGCTCTACGACGGCTTCAGCTTCCTGAGCCTGGCGTGGCTCGAGGCGCTCGGGTTCTGCGGGCGCGGCGAGTCGGGGGAGTTCGTGGGCGACGGCAGTGCCATCGCCCTCGACGGCGACCTGCCGCTCGCGACCGGCGGCGGCCAGCTCTCGGCCGGGCGGCTGCACGGCTACGGGCATCTGCACGAGGCCGTGGTCCAGCTCCGCGGCGAAGGCGGCGATCGCCAGGTGCCCGATGGGCCGGAGGTCGCCGTCGTCTCCGCCGGCGGCGGCCCCTTGGCCGGCTGCATGCTGCTCACGCGGAGCTGAGCGTGGGGCCTCCGCTGCGGGCACCGCCACCGCCCCCCCTGGAGGGCCGCGCTCCGTCGCGGCCGCAGCCGTTGATCGCGATCGATCCCTCGCGCCGGGGAAGGGCACGCGCCGCGTGCCCGGCGATACGACGAGGCCAGCGCGTCCTCGGCGTCG
>CAYMQR010000361.1:0-5714 GCA_964392195.1 uncultured bacterium
CGCCCGCCGCGCCGGCGAGGACGCTCCATCGCACTCCGGACCCGGTCGTCGCCACCGGTGACACGGTGGGGCCGATGGTGGGCAAAAAGCTCGACCAGCTCGGGCTCTTCGTCGCCGGATCGTCGGGTGTCGTGCCGATCCCGTTCCAGGTGGACGAGAAGACCGCCGCCGGCGCCTACGTGTTCCCGGGCGGGAAGGAAGCAAACCCGGGCGACGGCAACGGCGCGCTCGACAACCAAGACGAGCTGGTGTTCATGGCCGATGACACCGGCGCGCGGCTCGACCCCGCGGGCTGGCCGGCGGGCGCGACCGACGGCCTCGAGATCGCGGTGAGCGATCCGGTCGACGGCACCAGCGGCTACGCCTACCTGTTCGCCTTCGCCGACAAGGCGCCACGCTCGAGCGCCGACTACGTGACCTACGACCCGGCGCTCGAGAAGATCACCGCGAAGAACTACTCGATGCAGTACACGCCGGGGAAGGATCACATCTTCTTCTCCAACATCACCATCCCGACCGCCGCTGGTGGCTCGGGCGCGAACTTCGTCGACCGCTTGAAGCTCCGCACCTACATCAAGACGCTGCTGTGGCTGAGCCTGAGCTTCGACGAGGAGGAGTGGGACTCGAAGGTCGCCGCCTACCTCGACGGGCCGGTGCGCGCGATGCGCCTGGTGAAGAACCGGCTGTCGTTCATGGGGATCGACGTCGCGCCTACGGTGCAGGTGTTCGCCACCTACTATCGCGACTTCCACCAGGCGCCCGCCAAGATCAACCAGACCATCAACTTCCCGAGCATCGCGAAGGAGGCGTGGTTCAAGCTGTCCGTGGACTTGAACGAGAGCGCCAAGGGGATGAAGTACTACCGGCCGAGCCCGGGCGCGAAAGATCCGTGGCACGCGATCGACGGCAGCACCTCCGACGACGAGAAGGACCTCGACCCCAAGAAGCCCGACTGGCACCTCGTGACCGGCAAGCCGGGCACGTTCCTGTGGTACGTCGAGATGCCCAAGCCGCTGGTGCCGGTCACCAACCTGACCTACACCGACGACGCCGCCACGGAGGACAGTCCGGAGAACGTGCCCGGCTCGATCGGCGAGATCGCGTTCAAGTTCGACCTCTTCCCCCTGGAGAAGGGGCAATACGACATGCGGCTCTTCTACATGTACCCGCAGAGCTGGAAGCCGGGTGAGGAGAAGAGCTGGATCCAGATGATCGAGAAGCCGCTCAAGAGCTCGGGCAGCGCCATCACCAAGGGCGGCTGAGCCGCACCTCCCGACGGGAGACGGGCGCCGCGGGGTTCGGACCCCGCGGCGTTCGTGCTCCCGGGGGCCGCCACCACGCCCGGGTTGGCCTCCACGCCGCGCGCGCCGTAGTCTCGGCGTGGCCGCCGCGCACCCTGGCCGAGCGGCGCGGGATCGACGCGTGCGGGTCCTCTTCTTCCATCAGGTCGCCGAGTCGATCGGCCTCGAGTACCTGTCGGCCGCGCTGCGCGCCGACGGGCACGAGGTCGGGCTGGTCTTCGACCCGGGCTTCCGCAACCACCCGTACGCCGACCTCGGCGCGCTCGCGGTGCTCGGCCCCACCGAGGACGAGGTGCTGGCGCGGGTGCGCGCGTTCCGGCCCGACCTGGTCGGGGTGTCGGTGTGGACCAACCTCGTCGGCGGGCTGTCGCGGTTCGCGCGGCGAGTGCGCGCCGAGCTCGGCGTGCCGGTGGTCGCGGGAGGCGTCCACGCGACGATGTTGCCGCGCCGCACCATCGAGGCGGGCTGGGCCGACTTCGTGTGCGTCGGCGAGGGCGAGGACGTGATCCGCGAGCTCGCCGCGGCGCTCGAGCGCGGCGGCGGCACCGACGGGATCGCCGGCCTGTGGACGCGGCGCGCGGACGGCACGGTGGTGGAGGGGCCGAACCGCGTCACCCGGCCCGATCTGGACGCGCTGCCGTTCCCGGACCGGGAGCTCTTCCGGCGCGAGGGAGTCGCCGAGTCGACGCTCGCCTGCAACACCCTGCGCGGTTGTCCGTTCCGCTGTACGTACTGCACCAACACCGCGCTCCAGGAGATCCACCGCGAGCGCGGCGTCGGCAAGTTCCTGCGCCGGCGCTCGGTGGCGAGCGTGGTCAGCGAGCTCGTCGAGGCGAAGGCGCGCTACCGGCCGCGCAGCGTGGCGTTCGTCGACGAGCTCGGCGCCCTCGACGAGCGCTGGGTCGAGGAGCTGTCCGGACCCTATCGGGAGCGCGTGGGGCTGCCGTTCTGGGGGAACGCCTACCCGCTGCTGGTCTCGGATCGGATGCTGCGAGCGCTCGTGGCGGCGGGCTGCACCGAGCTGGCGATGGGGCTCGAGGTGGGGAGCGAGCGCGTCAACGAGGAGATCCGGGCGCGGCCGATGCCAACCCGGGCCGTGCTCGACGCCGCGCGCCGCATCCGCGCCGCCGGCATCCGGCTCTACGTGGACGCGATCTTCGGGTTCCCGGACGAGACGCCCGCCGAGCTGTGGTCCACCGTCGAGCTCGCCGCCGCGACCCGCGCCGACGCGGTGAAGAGCTTCGTGTTCTTTCCGCTCCCCGGAACGCCGCTGCTGCGCGACTGCGTCGAGCGCGGCCTGCTCTCGCCCGAGGACCAGGTGGCGATCGAGGACGGCCGCGGCAGCTACCACGGCCGCTCGCCGCTCCGGTACCCGCACGCCGACCTGGCGTTCTCGCTGTCGCGGATGCTGCCGCTCTACGTCGCCGCGCCGGCGTGGCTTCGCCCGGCGCTGGCGCGGCTCATGCGCCGCCCGTGGGGACGCCTCGCACTGCTCGTCCACCTCGCGAGCTATCCGTTCTTCGTCGACGCCGCGGCGGTGCGCGACTTCGTGATGACCGTGAAGGTGGGCGTGGTGTTCCGGCTCCGGGCGCTGCGGGGGCGGAGCGCCCGAGGTGGTGGAGCCGGGCGCCCGCTCTCGGGAGTCCGGTCAGCCGCCGTCGGCGGCGCCTAGCCGGCGCGGCGACCCGAACCCCGGCCCCGCCGCGAGCGACAGGGCCTCGGCGACGAGCGCCGGGAGCGGGCGGCGGAAGAGCCGCATCGTGTAGGCGTAGTCGTGGCGCACGCAGCCGCCACACCGCGCCACCGGCGCGAACGCGGCCGCCGGCGCCGAGGCGAGCGTTCCGCCCAGGGAGCCGCGCCGAGCGGGTCCGAGCGGCACGGGCCAGGTGCAACAGGCCGAGGTCTCGCCGCCGGGCGTGACCGAGACGTGGAGGAGCTGCTCGACGTCGCAGCCGTAGCGGCCCTCGCCCCGGTAGAAGCCGAGCAGCGCATCGAAGAACCGCTCGTCCTGGGGGATGAACGCCGGGTGCTCGCGGCGCATGCGGCGGATGGCGGCGAGCGCCGCCTCGGCTGCTCCGGCGTCGACGCGCGGCGCGGGAGCGAGCCCGGACGAGAGCACCCACTGCTGGACGCCGAGGGCGCGCAGCTCGGCACCGAAAGCCGGAAGGGTGTCGACGTTCTCCGGGCCGACGATGGTGCTCACTCCGAGCAGCGCCGGTCCGCGCGCGTCGAGGAGCCGGCGCAGACCGTGGAGCGTCTTGCGGTACGTGCCGACGCCCCGCACCGTGTCGTGGGCGTCCTCGAACCCGTCGATCGACACGAACACGGTGCGGAACACGCGTCGCACCTCGTCGAGCGCGGCGTCCGGGAAGCGCGTGCCGTTGGTGGTGACGCCGCACCACAGGCCGCGCGCGCGGGCGTGGCGCGCGAGCTCGAAGAGATCGCGGCGCAGGAAGGGCTCCCCTCCCACCAGCTCGAGGAACGGCACGCCGAGCGCGGCGAGATCGTCGATGAGGGCCTTGGCCGCGAGGGTGTCGAGCTCGTCGAGCGCTGGTGTGGGCTCGGCGGGATGCTCGAAGAAGAAGCAGCCGCGGCAACGCAGGTTGCACTGGCCATTCACGAAGTATGTGACCGAGAGCGGGACGCCGCGTTCTCCGCGGCGCCACGCGCGCCACACCCGGAAGGCACGCCACAGCGTGGTCGGCGGGATCACGCTACCTCGCGGGCGAGCAGCGGCGAGACCGCGTCGTGGAGCGGTGGCGGCAGGCGGCGCAGCGTGCCGCGCGCCAGGCGGATCCAGGGGCGATCGAGCACCGCCTCGTCGGGTGCTTGGCCGGTGAGCGCGATCGTCACGGTGTCAGCCGGCGAAGCGACCGCGCCGAAGCGGCGCTTGAAGGCGGTGAGCCCGAGGTTGGCGCGGTGAGCGGGCCCGAGATCGAAGCGCGTGGCGCCGCCGCGGATGGCGTGACGCATGGCCTCCCACAGGAGCAGCGTCGAGGCCCGGGTGCCGCGGCTCGCCGGGCCGGCGTCGACGCCGAGGATGCCGTGCCAGGTCGTGCCGTGGCGCAGCGCGAGCTCGGCGGCGATCGGCTCACCGTCGCGGATCGCGAGCAACAGCAGCGCCCGCCCGATGGGCTCGAAGCGCTCACCGAGCCCGAGCACCAACTCGCGCGGGTGGCTCGGTACCCCCTGGCGGCGGCGCGTGATGCGGTCGAGGCGCGCCAGGATGCGGTAGCCCTCGGGCGTCGAGACCTCGCGAACCGACACGCCGCTTCGCTCGGCGAAGCGCACCGCGCGGCGAGTGCCGCGGGCGTGGAGATGATGCCAGCAGGCGTCCTCGCCGGAGGTGAGGTCGACGCACCAAGTGTCGAAGAATCGCTGCGCCTCGGCGCCGTCCGGGAGCGTCGCGAGCGGACCCGTGCGCAGCTCGACGAACCGGCACGCCAGGCGCCGTCCGAGCGCGACTGCCGCGTCCACCAGCTCGCCCTCGGCTGCCGGTCCGTCGGCGAGCGGCGGCAGGTAGCGGCAGTACGGCACGGAGAGGAGCCGCACGCCGCGCAGCGGGCTCACCAGCCGGACGAGCGGCAGGACGCCGGCCACGTCGCGACCACGCCACGCGACGAGCGTGTGCGCCTCGGCGTGGAGCGCGCGGCACACGTTCTCGACCCACACGCGGGTGTGGAACACCGAGCCGCGTGGGTGCGCGTCGACGAACGCGTCGTACGCGGGGCCGCCTGCGTCGTCGAGGGAGGCGATCCGGATCATGACGGGATCCGCGCGCCGAGCCGGCGCTCGAGCTCCGCCGTGTGCTCGGCAGCGGGCTTCTCGCCAGCCATGCGCTCGATCGCGACGCCGCGCGGGATCACGCCGAGGCGGGCCTCGAGGGCGACGAAGCGCACGGAGTCGTGTGGGCGGCCGGTGCGCTCGAGGTGGAGGTGCTCGAAGTGCGAGGGGAGGAGGCAGTTGGTCGAGTGGCCGGCGATGGCTGGATCCTCCCAGCCGTGACCGGCGAGCAGCGCGCGCTCCTCGGTCTCGTCGAGCTCGAGGGCGGCGGGCAGGTTCACGACCGCCACGTCCGCGGCCGAGCGCGGAGGAGCGTAGGGCGCGAACGCCTCGCTCGCCGGCGCCATCGAGCGCCCGCCGGGCCACCGGTACCGCAGCCCGGTCAGGATCGTCGGTGCGCCGAGGCGCTCGGCCTCGCCAAGGAGCGCGCGGCTCAGGTGGTCGAAGCACACGACGCACGGCCACGGCACCAGCCGCCGGCTCGTCAGCGCCTGCGCGACCGAGGCCTGCATCGGCGCGTGATGGACCGCCAGCGGAACGCCGAGGCGCTCGCACCAGCGCTCGCAGGCCTCGCGCGCGGGCGCGAGCAGGAAGCCGTTGTCGAGGGTGAGCGCGGCCACCCGCATCCCG